>JAFGFV010000428.1 GCA_016930895.1 Spirochaetales bacterium
CCAGAGTGGCGGAATTGGCAGACGCGACGGATTCAAAATCCGTTGCCCGCAAGGGTGTGAGGGTTCGACTCCCTCCTCTGGCAAGCCTTGCCTGGCAAGGATTTACGACGGACCGCCCCGCAGCGGACGGGGCGGTCCTTTTTTCCTGTACACACGCCTGACATACGTTCGCTGCTACTTCCGGTGCGCCTTCGGATCACGGGGTTCGTGGTCGCGAGAATCGGTCTCCTCGGAGGGCTCTGCGAGCGCCCAGCCGAGCGTCCACACCGTACTGTTGGCCGGTCCTGAGCGCGGCGACGTGACGGGGCTCGCCCCTGCGGTTGGCCGGTCGGGCCCGCCTGCGAGGTTCTTGATTCGTGACCCGGGCATCGGAGCCGGAGCCGGGGTGGCTGGGACGAGCCAGCCCAGCCCCCGCCCGCCTCCAAGGCGCCCTTCAGGCGTCCCGGCTGGCCAGCGGCAGGACCGAATCCGCCGTCCGGGCCAGGTGCGCTCAGGAGTCCGTGGACGCCGCCAGGGTGGTGGTCAACGGGCCGGCTCCGGGAGGCTTCACTCCTGACCCAGCACCACCTCCAGCCCCGCGTCGCACGCGAGCCAGGCCGTGACGGCCAAGCCCATCAGGGCCGGTGACTGGACGAGCTTGCTGCCGTACGGCAGGAAGGCCACGGCCCCGACCTGGCGGTTGGCTCTCTGCCGCTTCGCCAGGACCTCCCAGGCGGTCCGGAGCCAGAGCGGCTGGGGCTTGACCTGGTCATGACCTCCTGAGGGCAGGGCGGTTGGGAGGTCGAGCAGAAGGAGAGCATCCACGACCGGCGGCGAACTCATGGTCGGGTAGTGGCGCTGAAGCACGTTCAGGATCGGCTTCGCTCCGGGCACCCGCCGGCTGGCGCCCAGGAGCCCGCGCCACGCGCTCCACCAGCGCCTCGAAGCCGTCGGGCCCGAGGTCGAGGAGGGTCCGGCGGCAGGACCGCCCAGCGCCACCCGGAAGCGTGAGGACTACTTCCAGACGGTCCTGGTGGAGAGCGGCTGTGAGCAATCCGAGAACCGCTCGCCGCGGGCAACCCGGGGCGGGATCAGGTCCCAGATGGACGGGCTCTTCCCGCCAGTGATTGCTGGGCGGCGCTTCCCGGCAGGGTCCATCCCCAGCTTCCGGAGGTCCTTCCGTTCGTGCAGCGCCGCCAGCAAGAGCCGGACAAGACGGTTGGCTTCGCTGTCGGTGTCGGGGTGGTGCTGGTCGAACCGGATGCCTTCGCAGGTCGTCAGATGACCCGTGGCGAGATAGCCCTCCCCGATCTCCCTGTCGGCGATGGGCCGGTCTGCTCACGACGAGTGGCGTGCCTGTCCACATGCGGACTTGACCCGCCGGTGGCGATGGGTGGTCTTGTTAACTTCGGGACACGAAGAGAAATCTTCGGGATAGGCCATTTTGTAACGGCCAAAGCCTCTAATCTTATGTAGGGCTTGTTCCCTTCTTCCACGCCCCTGTTCCGCCCGCATCCAGCCTGAGACCTCTGGCGTGACCGGCGTCCGTCCGACCCCCAGCCCTTCCGAGAGGCCCGTGTCGCGCAAGTGGCGCATCGTCACGAGCTAACAGGAGGCGACTTGGTCAGCCCTGAAAGGTGTGCCCTCCATCCGCCTTGGCATTCACTGTGTCGGGCGCGCCTACCGCGAGTCGCGCCAGCGGCGCGCCGCCGCGGTGCGCGCGCTCAAACGCTCCCGGGACCAGTTCGAGTCCGGGGGCTCTAACAAGCGCAACGGCTGCAGGCCCGGGCTGGCGGCCCTGGACTGCCGGGCGCAGGGCAGCTCGGTCGGCGCGGGGCTGGAGCCAGGTGTAGAGCCGCTGCCAGGTCCGGTAGACGACGCCGGGAATCGAGGGGCGCCGCCCCCCGGCCCGGGGAGAGGGCGAGGAGGCCGCCGCGAGGAAGTCACGCCGCTCGGCCGTGCCGAGGTGACGGCGCAGGTGCGCGACGCGGATGGGGCGACTGGACCTGGTTCTTGGTCCGGAGCGCCCAGCCCGCGTGGTCGTGAATCCAGAGGTCCGGGAGCCCTCGGCTCGCGGGTGCTGGCTCCTCTTCCCGACAGGCGCGTTGGCGGTCCTACGAGACCCTCGGCCGGCGCCGTCGGACGCGCTTGCTGTAGAGGGGGTGCGGGATGAGCGGATCGTTCTTCTCGCCCCAGGTCTGCACCCAGGGCACCTTGCCGCCGAACTCGGGGAAGCGGGCCGGGTCGTAGATGACCGAGCCCACGCCCTCGCACATCCTGCACCGCCGGTGCTCGTACGGGACCTCGAAGCCGTTGCCGGCGCAGTAGTGGCAGACGATGAGCACCTCGCCGGGGCCGAGGAGGATCTCGACCTCGCCCTTGCCGAAGCAGCCCAGGCAGACGCGCCAGCCCATGATGCCCTCGTGCATCTCCCGCTGCCGTCCCTTGCCGCCGCAGTAGGCGCACCGGCGCACCTCCCTCGCGACCACCGTCTCGGGCCGTCGGCGCCCCGCGGCGCCCGTGAGCGCGGGCAGCTGGCTGGAGGAGGGCAACACCGCCGGCGTGCCGCCCGGGCTCGTGCTGGCAGAAGGCACCGGCAGGTTGGTGCTCGGGCTCGTGCTGGCAGAAGGCACGGGCTTGTCGCTGCTCGGGGTGAGGCTCTGGGACCACACATGCATGATTGACGCTCCCGTTCTACTGGATGGCCAGCCGCCTCCTACTGGCCTCCAACCAGGTCTGAACACGGATCGGCTCCGGAGGTTCCGCTGGAACTTCGTGGTGTCATCCACGAGGAGGTCGGGGGTGTCGGCCGTGATGCTCGGACTCGCTCCGGGCTCCGGGCGGTCAGGTGGATCGGTCGCGGCGGCCGCTGCATCGGGTACACTTCCGTGTGGGCCAGGTCAACAAAGGCCGTGCGGCCCGCCGACCACGAGCCGTCGAACTGGCGAGTTCCAGTTAGCAGCGCCATCAGGCTCAAGCGGGCGGGCCGCGGTCCTGGAGTAGACGCGGCGGCGGGGGAGATTGAGGAGACGACGTGCATGACCGAGCAGCGCCCTGGCATCGTCGGCCGCCTGCTTCGTGAGCGCCGTGCAGCCCTCGGCTTGTCCCGGCACGAGGTCGTGGTGCAGGCGGGCTACCGGAACGTCGCCAAGGGCCTGCGCCGTCTGGTCGCCATCGAGCGCGGCGAGGACCTGCTGCCCGACGACCGGGTGCTCGCGACCTTCGGCCAGGCGCTCGGGGTTGCGGTCGAGGCGCTGGCGGCGGCCAAGTGCGAGCAGTTCACCTTGCTGGACCAAGAGCCGGCTCCGGGACAGCCCCTGTCGCTGATCGTCCGGTACGTTCCGGCCGTCTACCAGCGGATCACCCTGCCGGCGGACATGGGCCTGGAGGAGGCGAAGGAGTTCGCGCAGGCCTTCTCGGACGAGACCGGGTTCAAGACCTGCCTGCCGATCAACTCCGTCCGGGCGATCTACTTCGTGGCCAACGGAGGCTACGCCCAGAGCTATGGCTTGCCGAGCCAGCAGCGCGACCTGTTCGCCTCGGACGCGCCGCAGCGCTGGCGGGAGCGCCGGCAGCTCGCCCGCGCCGTCCAGGGCACCAAGGTCGAGCGGACGGAGTGAGGCGAGGCAGAGTTTCGCGGCCTCCGTCCAGAGGTAGCCTGGTCGGCGCGATCCACCGCGGTGAAGGGAACCGCGAGAAGAAGGTGACGGGCGGCGGCAATCAGATTCATGGTGCCGAAATCGCGAGGCGCAGCCCGAGGTTGAAGTACCGGTCGCCCGGGTCGAGCGTGCCCCGGAGGGCCGCTCGATAGACCCCGGCGACGTTGATCCAGCTGCCGCCGCGGAGGACGCGGAACGAGCCGCTACCGGGTCCCACCGGATCCGTCACCGAGCCGCCCGGGAGCGTGTCCGCGTACCAGTCCCCGCACCACTCCCACACGTTCCCCAACATGTCGTGCAAACCCCACGCATTCGCGCTCTTCTCGCCCACCGGGTGCGTCGCGCTGCCGCTGTTCCCATCGTACCAGGCAACCCCATTCAGCGCCCCGTACCGCGCCCCCGCCGTCCCCGCCCGGCACGCATACTCCCACTCCGCCTCCGTCGGCAGACGAAAACCCCGACCCGGATGCCTCGCGTTCAGCCGCTTGATGAACTCCTGGCAGTCGTCCCACGAGACCTGCTCCACCGGGTACCGGCCCCCCTGCTTGAACTGCGACGGATTGCTCCCCATCACCGCCTCCCACTGGGCCTGAGTGACCTCATACTTCCCGAGGTAGAACGGCTTCGTCAGCGTCACCCGCGTCTGCGGCCCCTCGTCATTGTCCCGCCCCTCCTCCCCGTCCGGGCTCCCCATGACGAACGTCCCGGGCTCGATCCGGACGAACTCCATGACGACGCCGCCGCCCAGGTCGATCTGAAGCACCTTCCCGTCCTCCAGCACTCCCTCGTGACGGTCCACGGGGGAGCCTGCACAGCCCGCCAGCAGCAAGGCGGCCGACCAGGCCGCGAGCTGGAGGAGGGGAGTAGTTCCATGGGCGCGGTTCATCCGAACCTCCGTTTCTGCTCCAGGCCGAGCCGGAGCCGAGGGGGACGGGATAGAGGATACAGCAAAGGAGGGGGATTGGCGTGCGCGGTGGCCGCGGGATCCTGCTGCTCCAGTCTTGGCTCGATGCGCCCCACGGGTTCAAGGCTGCCGGTCGGCTGTGCCGCTGGCGAGCACCAGGCCCAGGCCCGACCGAGCAGCATCACGGCGCCGAGATCGCAAGGCGCAGCCCGAGACAGTGGAGCCGTAGAGCCGGATCGAAACAGATCCGCGCGGCAGCACGACAACTCTCGGCCCCGCTGCCCCAGTTGCCGCCGCGGAAACAGAACTCGCCGCTGTTGGGCCCCACCGGATCCGCGACCGACCCCCCGGGGCAATCCCCGTACCAGTCCGCACACCACTCCCACACGTTCCCCAGCATGTCGTGAAGGCCCCAGGCGTTCGCCGCCTTCTGAGCCACGGGATGGGTGGACATGCCGCTGTTGTCCCTGTACCACGCGATCGCGTCCAGCTCCCCGTACCGCGGTGCCGTCGTCCCCGCGCGGCATGCGCACTCCCATTCCGCCTCCGTCGGCAGCCGAAACACGTGCTTCCCCTGGAACCGATCGTTCAACCGCTTGATGAACTCCTGGCAGTCGTCCCAGGAGACTTTCTCCACCGGGTACCCGCCGCCCTTCTTGAAGTACGACGGATTGCTGCCCATGACCGCCTCCCACTCCGACTGGGTGATCTCGTGCCTTCCCAGGTAGAACGGCTTCGTGATCGTCACCTGACTCTGCCGCTCTTGGTCCCCGAGTATCTCCTCGTCCATTCGTCCCTCCTCGTCTGGCGGACTTCCCATCACGAACGTCCCCGGCTCGATCCGGACGAACTCCATCACGACGCCACCGCCCAGGTCGATCTGAAGCACCTTCCTGGAACGTCCACAGCTCGTGACCAGGACCAGGACGGCCGACCAGGCCGCGAGCTGGAGGAAGGGGATAGTTCCATGGGCGCGGTGCATCCGAACCTCCGTATCTGCTCCACGCCGAGCCGGAGCCGGGAGGGACGGGATACAGGATACACCGGGCGGGGGGATTGGCGCGCGAGGGCCGGCAGATCCGGGTGATCCAGCCTTGCCTCGGTGCGCCTGCCGGCGCCGCGGAACTCGACTTCGATCCGGGCGGGGGCTGTTCCGGCTGCGGAAGGAGGCGCGCTCCGAGTCCCGAGCGTCCCGGGGGCCGTGGAGGGATCCTGCCTCTGGAGGTAGGATGAGCCCAGGAGCCGCTGTAGCGAAGGGACTCATGCCATGCGCGCCTTGCCGATCATCCTCGTGGTCCTGCTCGTCGCGGTCGCCGGGACCGTCGTGATTCTCGTCCACGGCACGGGGACCGAGACGGCGCCGACGATTGCCGGGCCGCCGGCCAGTGGCGCTGCCGAGTCCCCCGAGCTGGTCGCTGTACTGCGGAGCCTGGAGCAGGCTGTCGAGCGCCTGACGGCCCGGCTCGATGCTCTGGAGCGGCCGGGCGGGAAGCTGGGGGCCGTGGGGCAGGCACTGTGCAGGGGAGCAGATCCGGCGTTTCGACACCCAGTCGCACGGACCCAGCGAAGGGGATGACATGGACGAGGACCGGATTCGGAGAATGAATGAGGAGCTGGCGGAATCTCAGGTGCCGGTTCAGGACCGCTGCTTCCAGGCCTGGAGAGGGCTCGCTGAGCAGGGAGCCCAAGTCGAACATGAGGTCGTTGCGGAGTGGTATCGCCGCGAATACGGCGCCAAGTCCGTTCCGGTGTTTGACGTGGGGCACGTGCCCATCCTGCTGAGCGGAGACGTGTTCTCGCTCCGCGTTCCGCTGGTACACGGGAGGATTGGGCTGGACGCGGTGCAATACATCGAGGGGCTAACCGAGCAGAAACGTCGATCTTTGACAGAGGGGAAAGTACGAGAGATCCTTCGCTGCTTTGAGGATGCATGCGCGCTTCTCTATCAGATCGAGGACCTGAGGGGTTGGATGGATCCACCGGGTAATTTCGTCACGCTCAGCTCGGATGCCCGCACCATGATCGAGGTTGCCCTGATGGACCTCCGTGCCGCCATGGGAATTCTGGAGGATGCTGTTCCACCGCTGCATCTGGTGTGCTGGCAATCGCAGCAGCACGCCGAGAAGATGCTGAAGGGCTTCCTGATCACCAAGGGCCGGACTCCTGATGATCTTCGGAAGCGGTTCTCCCACCGGATCGCGGATCTCCACGCAGAATGTCAGGCGCGCTCAGCTCGGTTTGCTGAAGTTGCGCCCGACATCGTCCTCCTGGCGAAGGTGCATCCCGACGTTCGCTACACGACCATCGACGATAGGCGGACGGGCGTGGAGACATTCTGGTCCGCCATGAGGGTCGGCGGTCTCTGCGCGTGCGAGATCTCAGGGCAGCAACGACGGTACAAGGGTCGCATACCCTGACGAGCAGATTGGCGGAGTATTGTCTGGAGGTCTTTCCGATGACGAAGCCCACCGCGGATGGCGAGCCGGGTGCCCGGCATCATCTGATGACATCTCTGAAGGCCATGGCTGCCTCTCTTCCTGTTGCGGCGACTGTTGTCAGCCTCATCGAGGATCATGTGCTACGGGCGAGGACTGAGGCATGCCGTCGCACGATGTCGGTACTTGCGAGTCGCCTCCGCGTGTTCCAACACCGTCTCGACGCGGAGACCGTCAACCGAGATGAGTTCTCTGATCTCTTCCAGGCGAGCATGATGGCAGCAACCAGGAGCAGTCAGGAGGAGAAGCACCTTGCTGCGGCGAACTTGATCGCGAATGTCCTCTTGAAGGAGGGTGATCCCGCGAAGTCCAGCTTTGATGAACTGGAGCATTGTGCGCACGCGCTGGAAGCACTTTCCGTCGCAGCAATCCGCATTCTGGGGGAGATCTACCGTGAGTGGAAGGCCGGGCGGCTGGGCCACCGCGCGGAGTCGGACCCGACTTTTGCTTTTGACACCATTCTCCGACTGCATCCCGATCAGGACTTCAACCTGTTGATGGGCTTGGTCCGGGAGCTGGATTCCGCGCATCTCCTTCACGTGAAGGGGACCGGGGGCCTCATCACGACGGCGCACTTTGGAAACTACCCCATGATCCTCACCGGCCTGGGTATGCGATTTGTCGAGAGACTCTTGCAGCCGAACGACGAGGGCTGATGCGGTGAGCGCAGCAGGCGTTTCCCTTGTCCAGCGGGAGCCGAACCGATCCTGCATCAACGTCAAGCAAGATCGTCGGCTAACTGCGGTCGTCGTTCCATCCCAGCCACAGCTCGTAGCCGCACCTCGCGACGGTCGTCCGAAGCTCGGCGGTAGTCGTGAGCCCCACATTCCTGACTGCCAGGAACTGTTCCGGGCTGCTTCGGAGTAGATCGCCGAGCGAGTGGAGGCCGATACTGTCGAATGCGCACCGAGCACGCATGCTGAAGGGCAATTCGACCAGTAGGGTATCCTCGTTGGCGTTTATGGGCACGGTGTCAGTGTCAGTCGCGACCCAGGCTTGCCACTCGCCGCACCACCAGTTGTCGTCAACGATGGGCTGCTTGTTGCCGGAGGCGCTGGGCGGGAAGCGCCGACAGATCCGGTATCCAAGGCCGTCCTCGATGGAGAATCGGCAAGTTCTGCATGACTCGCTCGATGATCCGCTTGGGTGAGGCATTTCCTCGTCCCTTCCAAGATGGGTGGCCGCCTGGGCGAGTGCCCCAGGCCAGATCGGCGGTCCCGATCAAGTGAGGCCTATCAACTCGCGCAGAGTTGCTTTCTCCATGTGCTCTCCATGCAACTCTTCCGCGCCGCTGCGGGCGAGCAGCCCGCGGAAGAGCGGGCTGTCGGGGCTCGCGAGCTGGAGGCTCTCGAAGTAGTCGTCGAAGACGGCCGGGGTGGCGGTGATGCGGTCGGCCTCCTCGTGGCCGGGAAGCCAGAGCCGGAAGGTGCGGAGATCGAAGGCGCGACGCTCCACCCTCGGGGGCAGCGGGTCCGGGCGCTTCAGCACCGCTGCGAGGTCTTCCCGCGAGTGGGACCCGGGCCGCCAGGGATGGACCGGCGAGGACCAGGAATGGTGCCCCAGGTGGACAGCGGACGTGGGCACGGGATCCCGCGCGGCGCGGGGTTGTCGGGTTCGGGGAGAGTGCGACATGGGCAACCACTTTCGCGATCGCGAGATAAGGCGTGCGGCTTCCGGGAGGGTCGGCACGGATTTTTTCGCCGGCAAGTCGGCCGGCGAGAAGGTATGCTGTTCGCCCATGGGCGCGACGCTTGGCACGGAAAGTCCTCGGCAACGGGCGGTTGCGGACGAAGCCGGTTTGGCCGGTGCCGGCTTTCGGTTGGGCCAGAAAGGGACTCACACCAGCCGGACGATGATGCTCGCCGAGCTTCGAGCCGTGCTCGGGAGCTGCCGGCCCGACGCCTCCCGCGACGACTACCTCGCGGCGATCCAAGACGACAACTGCCTGGGGAAGCGCACGGCAGCGACCCGGAAGATGTCCAGCCAGCGGCTTTCCGAGCTGTACGCACTCGATCCCGACGTGCCCTTGTTCCGGGTCCTGCGGCGGTGCTGGTACGCTGACCGCGACGGACAAGCAATCCTCGCACTGTTGCTGGCGCTCGCCCGCGATCCCTTGCTGCAAGCGAGCGCGCCGCCTGTCCTGCGGATGCAGCCCGGCGAAGAACTCGCGCGGCAGCAGTTGACTGACGCGCTCCAAAGGGCGGCAGGCCGCCGGCTGAGCCCCAGCACACTCGACAAGGTTGTCCGGAACGTGGCTTCCTCCTGGACGCAGGCGGGCCACCTGAGGGGTCGCGGTCGGAAGGTGCGACAGACCGTCACGCCGACAGCCGCATCCACGGCATTCGCGCTCCTCCTCGGCTACCTCGCTGGCAAGCGTGGAACGGCACTCTTCGAGTCGATCTGGGCGCAGGTGCTCGACGCGCCGGCCGACAAGTTGATGGCCCTTGCCAGGGACGCCCGGCGCCTGGGCTTCCTCAACATGAGCCAGTTGGGCGGTGTCATCGAGGTCCGTTTCGCGGGGCTCCTGGCCACGGACGAAGGGCGGTAGGTGAATGGGCAGAATCGAGGACCTCGCGGCGCGATACCGGCGCCACATCAGTGCGCCGTGGCAGCGCAACCTGGCCGGTGACCAGAAGACCATTTTCGTGGTCTACCCCAAGACGGACGAGCGGAAGCTACGGGCACGACTGGACCTGTTCGAGATGGCCACGACCGCGACCGGGCACCGGTGGCGCGCGGTGGATCTGACCGACGCCTTCGCGCGGTGGATGGCGGCGGCCGACTACCGCGACATCTACTTCGAGGAACCGGAAACGCTGGCGATGAAGCTGCGGAGCGACCTCGTGCCGTACGCGGCCGACCGGTTGAGCGCCATCCTCACGGCGGACGACGTGGACGAAGACACGGTCGTGGCCGTCCAGGGTGTGGCGTGTCTCTTCGGCTTCACTCGTGTGTCGCTGGTGCTCAGGGAAGTGGTCAAGGACATCCGGGGCCGCTTGGTGGTGTTTTTCCCCGGCGAGTACGAAGACAACAACTACCGACTCTTGGACGCACGGGACGGCTGGAACTACCTGGCCGTGCCGATCACGCTCCATAACGGGGTA
>JAFGFV010000429.1 GCA_016930895.1 Spirochaetales bacterium
CAGGGAGCGGCGGGACACCGGCTTGACCAGCTCCGGCCTCTCCGCTCCGTGCGCCGCGGCCCTGCCGGTCAGCGCGCTCACCACGACGAACGCCGCCGCCGTGGCGCCCAGGATCGGCACCACCGGCAGCACCCCCGGCGCCCGCAGCCAGCCGAAGTAGAACGCGGCCACCAGGACCTCACCGACCAGGATGCTCGCCGCGGCCCCGAAGCGGTTGGCCCGGCGCCAGTACAGCCCCCCGATCACGGTCGGGGCCAGCACTGCCAGGCCATTGAAGGTCGTGCGGTTGATGAACTCCAGGATGGTCTGGGGCGGGCGCGCCGCGATGGCCAGGCCCAGGAGACCCAGGACGACCACCACCAGCTTCTCCTTGAGCACCTCCCGACGGCGAATGCGGAAGAAGTCCAGCGAGATCATCGAGGATACGGTCAGCAGCTGCGAGTCCAGGGTGGACATCAGGGCGGCCAGGCTGCCGGTCAACAGGAGGGTGCTGACGAACACTCCGGCGTAGCGCCGCAGGAGCAGGGGATACACCGCGTCGGTGTCCCCGGGAGCCAGGGCGGGGAACGTTACCCGGCCCAGCACGCCGATGGAGACCGTCAGGAAGAACAACCCGGTGGTGATCAGCGGGTACAAGGTCATGGTCGTGGCCAGGGCCCGGCGGTCCCGGGCGGCCAGGAAGCGCTGGAAGAGCTGCGGGAACATGGGATCGGCAAAGAACCACAGCAGCAGGTAGCCGAACCAGACCCCCACGAGCATGGAGCCGTCCTGCCCGGGTCGGCGGAACAGTTCGGGGAAGGCCTGGTAGGCCTCCCGATGTGCCGGGACGAACCCGCCGCTGCCCCGGACGATCAGGACGTAGGCCGCGGCCGTGAAGCCGATCATCATCAGGGCCTGGACCAGGTCCGTCCAGACGATCGAGCGCATCCCTCCCAGACTCACGTACACGATCACAAAGCCCATGATCAGCGCAGCCCCGGCAAAGTACGGGATCCCGACCAGGGAGTTGAGGGAGGTGCCGCTGGCGATGGCCTGGATGGCGATGTAGGGCAGCGTGAACAGGATCATCACCCCGCTGAACAGGCGCTTGAGGCCCGAGGAGCCGTAGCGGTCGGCGACGAAATCCGAGGGGGTCACGTAGGAACGCTCCCGCGAGAGGCTGTGGATGCGGCTTCCGATGATCCAGAACCCCAGGGCCATGAAGCCGGTGCCAAAACCCATGATGGGATAGAAGGCGTAGCCGATCCGGTAGCCCGCTCCGGAAAGCCCGAAGATCGTGAAGGCGCTGAAGTTGGTGGCGGACATGGTGAAGAACAGCAGGAGCCGCCGAACGCTCCGGCCGGCCAGGAAGAACTCCTCGCGGCTGGCCGAGGATTGCCGCCGGAACAGGAGCCCGATCACCAGGGTCGCCGCCAGGTAAGCGAGGACGATGCCGAGTCGCGGCCACGTGGTTGCCGTCACGATTGACCTCCCACCCAGTGCGCACCGTGTTCACGGGTCTGGATGGCCTGGCAGGACAAGCCTAGAGCATAACCCGAGGGAGCCCCGTCCGCCCGATCGGAACGGAAGCGGTCGCCCGTGAGTATAGACCCCGCGGCGCGGGGCGCGCAAGAGTCCGCGTTTCCGGTCTCGGAGGAACTACCGCGAGGCCAACTGCTGCACGGCGTGGCCGTATGAGCCGGCAGCGCCGAAGGAGTAGATCTTGAGCGCATAAGCCCCCTCGAAGCCGGCCTCGAAGGAGCCCGCCAGGATGCGATAGTCCCCGGCCTGCTCGGCAAACAGGTCCAGCCGGGAACGAGTGGTCAGGTCGTTGTAATCATCGTTGAGCTGGTAGAACCCCCCGGGGCCGGTGACGATCAGCACGGTGTCCAGTTCCTCCGAGCTCATCTCCACCACGATGTGCTCGCCCGCTTCGAGGTACAGGGGGTGCTCCTCGAAGTACCCGTACTCCTCCAGCTCCTCGTCCGCAGCGTCGAGGAACCCCGAGAGCTCCCGCACCGCCGCCCGGCCGCCCACAAACACCTTGAGGGCGTAGCCGCCGGTCTCCCCGCCCTGGAACGAGGTGGCGTACAGCTGGCAAACTCCGGAGCCGTCGACGATGGTGTCGATTCGGCTTTCGGTTTCTGCCAGGTAGTCGTCGTTGGTCTCGATGGTCCCTTGAGGGAGCTTGAGGGCCAGGTACGAGTCGAACTCGTCGCTGCGCAGGCTGACCAGAAGACGCTGATCAGCCTGGACACGCAGGGTGTAGGTGTCGTAGTGCTCGCCCTTGATCGAAACCGGGTCGCCGGCCTCGAGGGTTCCTTCGTGGGTTTCCAGGAGCTGAAGGCGTTCGCGATTGATCACCAGGCGGTACTGGCCCTCCTCTCCCTCCTCGTAGGAGGTGACCTTGATCCGCCACTCCCCGCGGGTCTCCACCAGGACGTCCAGGCGGGCATCGCTCCCGTCCTGGTAGTCGTCGTTCTCCAGCTCCCTGCCGTCCGGAGACTCGATCAAGAGGTAGGCGTCGAACTCCTCCGACGAGAGGGTCGCGACCAGCCGGTCGCCCACCGACAGCTGCAGCGGATAAGTATCGAAGTACTTGCCGAGCCGGGCGTCCCCCGGACCCAGCGCACCGGAGTGGACCATGGTCTGGGCGAAGGCGGCAGGCGCCGCCAGCGCGGAAAACAGGCAAACAAGCCCCGCCAGAAGCACGAGACAACCGCCGTTCATGCGTCTCATCCTACGCCTCCCGCCGTTTCGATATACGCAAACCAATATATCCCCCCCGCGACGGGTTTCCAGCAGAAATGCTACGGCCGCCCCGGCTCCTGGCCCCGGGAGTCACCCTCCGGTTGGCGAGCCGCCGGCGGGCGTCGGGCTTCCAGGAGGGAGGCGATTTCCTGGACCAGGGGGAACTCCTCGAAGTGCGGACGATTGGCGGGGTTCGCGAAGAACTCCTGGAGGGTCCGGGCCCCGGCCTGCTCGTACTCCCAGGCCTGGATCATCATCTCCAGCTTGTCGGCGGCCCTGACGAGCCGGGCCTCCCGGGTGGAGCCGCCGGAGAACTCCCGCCACAGAGCTTCCTGTCGGGGGTCCTGCAGCGGCGCCAGCAGGTCGCACACCGCCCGCTCCTCCGCCTGCTCCTTGGCCGACTCCCCGAGCCAGCGTCCCGCCGTGTAGGGAATGTCCCCGAGCCGGGCCTCCCCGAGCTCATGCAGCACCGCCATGCGCAAGACCCGCTCGGCGTCCAGGCGCTCCCCCTCCGCCAGCAGATCGTCCACCAGGAGCATGCACAGCAGGGTCACTCGAAAGCAGTGGTCGGCGATGCTCTCGGGGTTCCGCACCCCTCGCAGCAGCCATCCGGACCTGGGCAGGTTCTTGAGCGCCCCTGCTTCCCGAAGGAGATTGAGCACGGCCTCGCCGCGTGCCCGTGTGGCGCGAGGAGAGCGAGTGGTGCGCGAGGCGCGCCTGGGCCCCGTGCGTTTCACGACTGCTGAAGCTCCCGGGCCTGCCGTTCCATCGCGAGGATGAGCCGTTCCAGGGGGCCGGGAGGGCCTGGGGCGGCCCGCACCTCCTCCGGAGCCGGCACCAGCGTCTGGGTGTAGCGCACGATCGCGTAGTGCGCCCGGTCTGCCAGCGAGGCGCCAACGGACTCGTTGATGTAGTTGATCACGAGCTTCTTGGAGGTGTTGGTCATCTCGGCCTGCGTGATGTGCTCGATGACCCGATAGACCGAGTTCAGGAACGGCAGCTGGTTCACGGGCGACTCCTTGGGCCGGGCGCTTCGGTTTCCGAGCGAGATGGCGCGAAGAGACTGTCCGGGAGCCCCGGGTTGAGGCTGTACCCCGAGTAACGGTCCTCGATGGTCAGGATCCTGTCCGCCAGGGTCACGATCACGCTGACGCGCAGCCGCATGTTCATGAGGAAACGTTCAGGAAGCCAGTAGCCCTGAACGGGGGCGAAACGCATGCTCATGGACAGCTCCTCCAGAACGCCGGGGAGCTTGGAGGGAACCATCTCCACGTACAACGGCTGGTAGCCGTCCCGCGAGAACAGGGCCCGGCCCTCCATGCGCCTCGGGTCCGGCGCCCGCGGAGCGAAGCCAATCTCCCAGGCCGGCTGGCCTTCGAACTCGACCTCGCCGATCAGCCGGAACTCGTACTGCTCCGCGGCCTCGGGGCTGAAGGGGCTCTGGAATTGTCCGCCGCCCCGTTCACCGCCGCCCTGCCCGCCCCCACCGCCCCTGCGCTGTTTGGCCAGCTCGCGCTCCATCTCCTCCTCGGAAAGCAGGCGCCCGTCGATCCTCATGGAGAGGTACTCGTTGCGCACGAGATCCGGCTTGCGCGTGTACACGCGCCGCAAGGAAACGGTTTCCCGCTCGACCGAGCTGCGGGAAGGGTCCTCCCACTCCAACACCCGCGCCTCGGCCGTGTAGGCCGTCTCCCGGACCGCCGCCTCACGCTCGGCTTCGGCACGGCGCACCTGCGCCAGGATCTCATCCAACCCCGGCCCGGCCGCCGCGCCCAAAGGGGCGAAGAGCCCCCATGCCACAACCACCAACACGCCGCGGAGCATGCTCCAAGTGTACATCCCGGGCAGCCGAGAATCCAGGCTGCGGATGCGGCGGATTGACAACGGCCCGATTCGCGGTAGACTGGGGGCCATGGAGACTTCCGTGCCGAAACCCGTGATCGTGGTCAGCGCCTGCCTGGGGTTCCGCAGCTGCCGTTACAACGGCCAGAGCCTGCCCCACCCCTTGGTCGAGCGATTGCGGAAATTCGTCGAGTTCCGCCCGGTGTGCCCGGAGGTGGAGATCGGGCTCGGGGTCCCTCGGGACCCCATCCGGATCGTCGAGCAGGGCGGCGCCAAGCTGCTCGTGCAGCCGGCCACCGGTAGGGAGGTCTCGACGGAGATGAAGACCTTCACCGACGGCTTCCTTTCCGCACTCGGGCCGATCGACGGTTTCATCCTCAAGAACCGTTCGCCCTCCTGCGGGATCGGGGATGTCAAGATCTACCAGGGCACGGACCCCGGGGCCTCCTCCACCCGCGGCCCGGGCCTCTTCGGCGAGGAGATCCTGGCCCGCTTCCCCGGCTACCCGATCGAGGACGAGGGCCGGCTCAACAACTTCACCCTCCGGGAGCATTTCCTCGCCCAGCTGTACGCCCTCACCGAGTTCCGCCGGGTGCGTGAAGGCCCGAGCATCCAGGCCCTTATCGCGTATCACACCCGCCAGAAGATGCAGCTCCTGGGGTACAACCAGGCCCGCTCCCGCGAGCTGGGACGGGTGGTGGCGGCCTACAAGCGCGGCGATCTCGCCCCCACCCTGTCCGAATACGAGACGCATCTGCGGCAAGCCCTGGCCAAGCCGCCCCGCTACACGTCGATCATCAACGTCCTGCTCCACGCCATGGGGGGGCTGTCCAAGGGTCTAACCCCGCAGGAGCGACAGTTCTTTCTCAACACCGTGGAGGAGTACCGGGACGAGCGGGTCCCCCTGAGCGTGCCGGCGCGCCTGCTCGAGGCGTGGGCTCTGCGCCTGGACAAGCGCTACCTCCTCGGCCAGAGCTTCCTGACCCCCTACCCGCGGGCCCTTACGGACATCACCGACTCGGGGAAAGGGCGAAAGCTGTAGAGGGTCTGCCGCCGGCGGCTCGAAGGACCGCTGGGGCGACCCGCTTTTTTTCTTGTCGCCGGCCTCGCTTCGTCCTTATCTTTGGCGCATGCTCGGCACCGCGGGAACCCCAGGATCCGCCATCCCGGCGGCTGGAGCGGGGCCGGGGAAAAAAGGATTAGCAAGGAGAAGTAGACACGATGAAACGCAAGGCATTCCTTTGGATCCTCCTGGTGCTGGCGCTGGCTGCGGCACCGGCGGCTTTGGCGGCCCCGAACCCCGCCGGCCTGGAGGGATTCTACAACGACCCGGACAGCTTCTGGGGCTTCCAGTCCCACGTGGAGCTGGGCTTCCTGGGCTTCTTCTACCACAAGATCCAGTTTGGTGAGACCGGGACCTACTTCGACTACGTGGCCGACGGCGGCCAGGACGTCTGGTTTCCCTTCCAGCGCATCAGCGGGGACATCTTCATCGGGCCCCGTCACCGGATCGTTCTGCTGTACCAGCCCATCGACGTGCGCACCGAAGTGTACCTG
>JAFGFV010000430.1 GCA_016930895.1 Spirochaetales bacterium
CGGGAGGCCCTGGTGTTTCCCTCCGACTGGGCGGCCTCCCGCTGCGGGGGCCTTCGAGTCCTGGTGGTGGCGGGCCAGGAGGATTACACCCTGTGCTATCCTGACGAGCGGGGATTTACCCTGTTCTTCGAGTTTCCGGGCCGGGAGCCTGCCCCGGCGGGAGGGCCGCCTGCGGAGGCCTGCGCGTTCCTAGAGACTTTCGTGTGGCGGTTTCAGATCCTGCTGGGGTTGATCGGCGCCGGCCGGGAGCCTCCCTTTCCGGCCATCCTGCAGGTGCCGGGGTAGAAGGGCCGGGCGGCGGGCAGGCTCAGGGCCCGGTCTCGGCCTCCGGGGGCTCGGCCTCTTGGGCCTCAGCCGCCTCCTCCTCGAGGCGGGCCTTCACCTTTTCGGCCAGAATCCGCGGTCCCTGGGGGAGCTCCGGCGGGCCCAGCTCGTATTCCCGCAGCAGGGCTTCGAAGCCCTCGATGGCGAGCTCGTCGTCGCCCATCTTGTGGTGCAGGAAGGCGATCTCGTACTTGGCCCACAGGACGCGCTCGGTCTGCTCCGGGTAGCGTTCGAGGAAGACCGTGTAGTACTTCTGGGCCGCCGCGTACCAGCCGTTGTCCGAGGCTTCCTGGGCCCGCTGGAAGAACTCGGCAGGGCTCAGACCTTCCTCGATCGTTTCGGGCACCGTGGAACAACCCCAGGCAAACAGCAGGCACATCAGACCCACTGCCGCAAGGGCCGCGGCGAGCGGAAGCTTGAGGGCTCTATGAGCGGATTCAGGCATCAGTAGCTGTAGATCTCGTCTTTGATTGGCAGATTTTTTTTCAGCTCTTTCAGGAACTCCCGGGCGTCCCCCATGGGCTCGTAGTCCGGGCAGGTCTCGGTGGTCCGGCGGGCCACGGTAAAGTACTTGTAGACCTTTTCTTCCCCAAGCTTCTTGCGCCACCGGCCCGCCTCGCAGCGTACCCTCAGGTAGTACTGGCTCCCGTTGCCAGCCGCCACACGCACGAGCTTGCAGTGCGTGCAGTTGGCGCAGTAAATCTTGTCCCCTGCGAGGTGTTGCGCCGCCCCCGCTGCCATGTCACGGCTGGCTATCATCCACACCCCCTCGCGATCAGGTTCGGCATACACTATCATGTTCGTCTTTCCGCGGTCAATAGTTTAGCCCTGCCGCACCGGCCGGGGGCCCCGGCGCAGCCGCCATGTACGGAGCCAGCGAGCCCGTGACCATGTAATAGCGGTTGGAGGCATTCCACAGAGTCAGCCCCGAGGAAGGAGCGGCCAGGGTGCCTTCCACCTGCTCGAGGAGGTACTGCCAGTACTCCGCCGGGCCCATGGCCAGCTCACCCCCGATCAGGAAGGCCTGCACATATGGGCGGATCAGGCAACGGTCTCCCACGATCGATGCCGCCCGGGTGGTTCCCTCCTGGTAGATCGTCCGGGCCCGCTGGAGGTACGGCTCCTCTTTGATGAAATCCCGGGGAAAGTGGGACGGGTAGAACATCGGGCTGATCACGTCCACGTAGTCCGCCAGCATCTCGATGCTCTGGCCGATCCAGTTGCCCATCCGGTGCCAGGAGTTGTAGCCGTACAGGTCGCTGCTGATGGGAACCGTGATGTGCTCCCGGGCCATGATCAGGAACGACTCGAGGGCGTCGATCGGGCTCATGTTCTCCCGGCGGTGGCGGTACAGGATCTGGGAAAGGTTGCCGTCGGAGGGGAAACGAATGTAGTCGAACTGGATCTCGTCGACCCCCCGGCGCTGGAGCTCTTCGGCGATCTGCACGTTGTACTCCCAGACGAACGGGTGGTAGGGGTCCAGCCAGTATTCGTTCTGCACGTAGCGCACGACCGTGGCCGGAGCGCTGTCGCCGCCGGTCGCGCCGTTGCTGTCCGACCCTTCGGCGGGGGCAGCAGCCTCCTGGGCCGCCTGCGGAGCCGCCGCCGGCTGCCCCGCCGCGTCCGGCTGCGAAGCCGCCGCCGGCTGCGGCGCCGGTTCCTCCACCCGGATCCGGTAGCGCCAGGGCTGGTCGGTCTGGCCGTTCCAGGCGGCGTACCGGTGGCCGTCGTAGTTGTACAGCTGCTTGTCCTTGAATACCACCAGGCGGGCAATCACGTAGATGTCCCGGGCATGGGCCGCCGCCAGGAGCTCCTCGAGGTTGAATCGGCGGTTCACCGCCCCGATCTTGCGGGGCAGCTCCAGCTGGGTGTCGTAGGTGATCCAGCCGAAGTCGTCCTTGCAGTCCACCACCAGGGAGTTCATGCCATGCTCGGCCAGGAAGTCCAGGTGGCGTTCGAGGTCCTCCCCCCGGGCACGGTAGGAGGAAACGTAGATCCCGAACTTGCCGGCGGCGCGCCGCAGGCGCTCCCCGCGCAGGGCCTCTTCGGGGCCCCGAACGCCCGTGGAGCCGTCCTCGGTCGCGGGCTGCGTCAGCGTCCAGACCCCGTCGGAGAGCCGCTGGTGCCAGACCCCCCGGTCCGTCTGCACCCGCAGGGCCCAGGCTGGCGCCTGCCGGGCCGACTCCTGTCGAGCCGACTCTTGTCGGCCGAGTTCCAGGCGCTGGATGATGGCACCCTCCTCGTCGCCCGGGAATGGGACCCGGGTCCAGACCTTGCGCGCCTCGTCACCGACGTACACCCCGTGCCCGAAACCGCAGGCAAAGAACAGCACCCCCTCCTGCTCGGGGTGGTAGGCCAGGCCGGAGATCTCCTCGTAGAACCCGGCGCCGCGATACAGGAAACGGGCGGAGAGGGAAGGGTCGCTCCAGGTCGCTCCGCGGTCACGGGTCTCGAAGAACCCGTTGAAGGAGGTTCCCACGAGCAGGGTGTCACGGTCCCGGGGCGACAAGGCCACGGCAGTCAGGTAGGAGGTCGAGCGCAGCGGCTTTCCCAAGGGGATCTGCTGCCAGCGGGTGCCGTAGTCTTCGGAGAGATACACCGAATCGGCGGTGGTGACCGCCACCCGCCCATCGGCCAGAGGATCGACCCCTAGGGAGGTCAGGCGTCGCACCGGGCTCCCGGTGAAGGGGTACACGACCTTGTGGGGAAGACCGGCGTTGCGCTCGAGCCAGGAGGCGCCCTGGTCGAAGGAGATCAGGAACCCCCGGGTGCTCGAGAGTCCGTAGAAGATCCCGCTCGGGGCCCGGAGGATCTGGTCGGGGAGCGCCGCCGCCCGCTGTGCGGGGCTGCGGGGACGCGAGAGCCCGGAGCCCACGGGCTCGGACCGCACGGAGGGCGGGGGAGCGAAGTCCCGCTCCTGGGCCTCCAGGAGCACGACGATCCCTCCCGCGAACAGGAGGAGGAGGAAGAATGCACCGGCGAACAGCAGTCCTTTTCTCATGAGTCGGTCGAGGCTCCGCGTCGGGCGATTCGAGTATCGGCTCCGCGATTCTTAATCCGTATCACAATTTCCCCGTCCTTGCCAAGCGCGACCCCCGCGTGGTACCATCCCCTTCGATGCGTTCGGGCCTGCCTGCCGCCTTTACAGCCTTCATACTCGGTGCCGGGCTCGTGCTTTCGGGCTGCAGCGACGGGGGCGTGATTTCCCTCCGGAGCTCCGGCGAGCACAGTCGGGAGATGCGCGCCCTGTTCGACCTGCTGGAGGAAGAACCGGAGGCCGGGGAGAACCGCTTCATCATCATTCAGCAGATCGGAAACCGCCTGCTCAACGCGGGGGAGTACGAGAAGCTGATCCTGTTCATGACCACCTACGTGGAGGAGAATCCGACCGACCCGTACAACGCCTACTACCTGGGAATCGTGGCCGCGGCCTATCGCGACATGGGCGCGGCGCCCATGTCCGTGCATTACTACGAGCGTATCCTCAAGAACCATCCCGATCTCCTGCTCGCCACCGGTTCCCTCCACTTCCAGTGCCTGCAGGAGCTGCTGAACCTGGTCCGAGAGCCCAAGAGCCGGATCCAGTACTACAAGGAG
>JAFGFV010000431.1 GCA_016930895.1 Spirochaetales bacterium
ACGCCGTGCGGGTGGAACCTGCACCGTTTGCCTCGTTAGTCCGACCACAACATCTTGGGGGCGGTTGAGTCAAGTAAATACCCCCTTTTCTGTTTGACAGAACGGGTGAAACAGGGTAACGTGTACGGGATAAGATAATTCCACGTTTTCGGAGGTAATCCTGTGGCAACCGTAGAACTCAAGAACATCACCAAGATCTACGAGGGCGGCGTCAAAGCCGTGGACAACGCCAACATCACCATCAACGACAAGGAGTTCGTCGTCCTGGTCGGTCCGTCCGGGTGCGGCAAGTCCACGACCCTGCGGATGGTGGCCGGGCTGGAGGAGATCACCGGCGGCGAGCTGTACATCGACGGCAAGCTCATGAACGACGTAGCCCCCAAGGACAGGGACATCGCCATGGTGTTCCAGAACTACGCCCTCTATCCTCACATGACCGTGTACGAGAACATGGCCTTCGGTCTCAAGATCCGCAAGTTCCCCAAGCCGGAGATCAACCAGCGGGTCCACGAGGCCGCTGCTATCCTCGACATCGAGGAGCTCCTGGACCGCAAGCCCAAGGCCCTGTCCGGCGGGCAGCGCCAGCGCGTGGCGGTGGGCCGCGCCATCGTGCGCAAGCCCAAGGTCTTCCTGTTCGACGAACCCCTCTCCAACCTGGACGCCAAGCTGCGGGTGCAGATGCGGGCCGAGATCGCCGCGCTGCACACCCGGCTGCAGGCCACCATGATCTACGTGACCCACGACCAGACCGAGGCCATGACCATGGGGGACCGGATCGTGGTGCTCAAGGACGGACTGATCCAGCAGATCGGCACCCCCCTGGGGCTGTACAACAAGCCGGTCAACCGCTTCGTGGCGGGATTCATCGGCTCGCCGGCCATGAACATCATGAAGTCCACGATCCGCGAGGACAAAGGCAAGATCGTGGCGGACGAGGGGGATTTCCGCATCGCCCTGAACCAGGCGCTCTCCGACGCCATGCGCTCCTATATCGGCAAGGACGTCCTGTTCGGGATTCGCCCGGAGGACTTGGTCTACGCGGACAAGCCGGCGGAGGAGACGACCATGACCGGCAAGGTGGAGGTCGTGGAGCCCCTGGGAGCGGAAATCATGGTCTACGTCAGCACGACCCAGCACCCGAGCATCATCGTCCGGGTGCCGCCGCACCTGCAGTTCCAGGTCGGGGACACCGTTTCCTTCACTCCGCAGATCGAGAAGGTGCACTTCTTCGACATCGAGACGGAGCAGTCGATCATCTGAAGGGCCCGGGCGCCGGAAGGGCCAGCCCGGCAGGATCAGAAGGAGAACTCGTCGTCCTCTTCGTCGCCAAAGAACTCCTCTTCCCCCTCTTCGAAGTGATCGGTGGGGAAGCGGCCCTCGTTGCGCAGGGCGTATAGCTTGGTGATGTAGCGGACCTCGGCCATCTGCCGCTCCAGGAGCTCGCGGTCCCGGTCGAACTGGCGGAAGAACTCGCTCGAGCTCAGGCCCGGCTGCACCGAGCCGCGCCCGTAGCCTTCCCGGTGGTAGCGTTCCAGCTCCTCCAGGCGGAAGTAGACCCGCTCGAACAGGAAGAGGGTCTTGCGGAGCTCGAACAGGTGGGGCAGGAGCGCCTTCTTGTCGCGCAGGACGGCCATGCGGCCGCCGACCTGGCCGCGGCGGTCTTCTTCGTACCACCTGCGCAGCACCTCCCGTTCCCCCTTCAGGGCGCGGTAGCCTGCCTCGAAGCGCTCGCGCAGCTCGAAGTAGCGCAGGCCGTAGTAGCGGATCGCCTTGAGCGCGTTGGCCTTGAACACCTCCAGTCGGTCTGCGTACCAGTCGCGCTGGAACTGCTCGAGGCTGGAGACCGCCACCGGGATCCGCCGGAAGCTCTCCCCCGGCAGCTTCTCGACGACCTGTCCGGGCTCGGCGTACAGCTCCCGGCCGCTCTCGTCGACGCAGGACACCTGTCCCTCGCTGGTGACGACCAGGACCTCCCCGGCGGGGTTCACCACCACCACGAAGGTGGTCCCGCGGACCCCCATCAGGGCGGACTCGGTGGCGATTTCGAGGGCCTGATTGCCCGCGAGCTTCTGCACCTTGAGGGCCAGGGTGCCGGTGATCAGCCCGACGCTGTTGCGGCTGCCCTTGCCGTGGCGGTTGATCTCGAAGGCGAAGGTCGTGTTCGGCGAGACCTTGACGGTGGCCTCGGGGCTGCCGGGGGCGGTCAGCTCGACCTCCGCGTACCCGGTGGCGTCGGTGCGCATGAGATCGTAGTTCTCGAGGGCCGCTCCGATGTAGACCGAGTCCGGGTCCAGGGTCTGGCCATTGCGGCTCACGCTGACCCCGTCTTCCAGGTACACGATGTCCCCCACGGTGTCACCGGCCGCCGCGGCCAGGGGCAGCACGAGGGTGAGTGCCAACACCACACCAGCGGTTCTCAGGTTCATGGCGACGAGGTCTCCTTCCCGGGATCTATACGTCTCTTATGGCTTCAAATATAGCACGAGTCGCGGCCCTTTTTCCGGGAAGATTCCCGAACACGTTCCTCCACACCGCCGGGCTCTCCATGCACAGGTACACCGGGGCGGCCGCCAGAGGGCCCAGCTCCTGCAGAACGTGGCGGTACACGGCGCTGCGCACCGGCTGGAGGTAGCGGAGCTTGCCGTCGGCGCACGGAACGAACTCCTCCAGGAGGAACTCCTGCTCGCCGAGGGCATCCTTGAGCTCCGGGAGGTAGCGCAGGGTTCCCAGGCTGATCCAGGCGACCGACTCGAGGGGGAAGCCCCGCAGCCGGCGCGCCAGGGCGCCGTAGGCCTCCCTCCAGCCGGGCACGAGCACCACCGGGTCGAAGTGAAAGGCAAGCCGATACCCGGCCGCGGCCGCGCGCTCGGCCGCAGCCAGCCGTTCGTCCAGGCTGCTGGCCGTCCCTTCACAGGCCCGGACCACCTGCGGCGGGTTCAGGGAGAAGCCGAGCACCGCGTTGCCCTTGCGAGGGATGTCGAGCAGGTGGTCCACGAAGTGGGTCTTGGTCTTCATCTCGAAGTGCACGTTCGGGCACGCCGCCAGGGCCTCCACGAAGCGCTCGCTCAGGCGGAAGGCAGGGTCCAGGAACAGGCTGTCCCCGACCTCCCCGGTGCCCACGCGGACCATGCGGTCCGGGTTCCGGCGCGCGATCTCGAGGATCCGGGCGATCGAGGGGCCCGGGTCCAGGTACACGGTCAGGGGGGAGAAGTTGAGGTAGGTGCGCATGATGCAGTAGGCGCAGCCCAGGGGACAGCCCAGGTACAGGTCCACGGTCAGGTAGTTGCAGCAGAGGTGGCCCCGGGAGCCGGGACAGCGGGTCACGGTGCGTCCCCGGGGGCTGCAGATCCACAGGGTGTGCTGGTTGCGGTGCTCCGGCGGCATCTCCTGCCGGTCGGCCAGCCACTCCACCGGCAGGGGCGGGAGGCGCTCCAGGGCCTGCTCCAGCTGCTGGGAACCCCGCAGGGAGCGTTCGGCGTACACCCGCCGGAAGTGCTCAGCGTAGAAGCTCGAAGAGCTCATCGCAGTGCTCGGCCGCGCCCTCCAGGGCCCGGAGCTTGCGCTGCAGGTCCTGCCGGCTTGCGAAGCGGAACTCCACGGCGAAGTCCCCCCCCTCGAAATAGCGGGGCGGCTGGATCCGCACTCCGCTTCCCTTCCAGAGGGAATCCTCCAGGGCGGCGAAGCGCTTCCGCAGGGCGGTCAGGGTCGGGAAGCGGCGGGCGTTCAGCGCCTCCAGGGGGTCTTCCCGGCGGAGCAGCTCCTCGGCCAGGGCCGTCAGGGCCGCCGGGTCCAGGCGGTCCCTGCGGGCCACCTCCCGCAGCTGGAGCAGGAACTGCCGGCGCCGGGCGAAGCTCAAGGAGGCGACGCTCGAGGGGGCGCCGCTCGAGCGGCCGCGCTCCAGGGCCGCGAACACCTCCGGGGGCAGGTCCGCGGCCAGGGCGGCGGCCTTGAGATCCAGGCGCCCGGCGGCCACCGCCTGCCGCGCGGCGGGGGGAAGCTCCGCAAAGGCTCCGATCCTGCCTTCCAGGCCGGGATCGCTTCGCCCCTCGATCCAGGGGCTCAGGGAGCCCAGCTCGATCTCCTCGCCCGCCGCTCGCCGCTCCCGGACAAAACGGAGCATCCGCTCCCGCTCGCCCCAGGAGTAGCGGCCGGCCCTCCCTTCCAGGCGCAGGGCGGTGGCGAGCCGCTCCGCCGCGGGCAGGGGCGGCAGCACCCGGCAGGGAAGCTCGCGGTGATGGGTGCGGCGGGCCTGCCGGAGCAGGGTGAACCCCCACACCAGGGCGCCGTCCGACACGGGCAGGGGCGGGTGCAGGCCCTGTTCGAGCAGGAGGGCGTCGATCCCGGGGCCGTCCTCGAAGAGGTCGAGCGAGGGGTCCAGACGCTCGAGCTCGGTGACCGCCAGAGTTTCCATGGGGGCAATGCTACCAGAACACACCCCGCTTCTCCAAGCCGCTCGCGGTCCCCGCGGGTGCCGCGGTCCCGGGATCCTTCGATAATAAACCCGGAAGTGGGTGGCGGAAATCCTTGTAACCCCCGCAATATCTTGGTATATTTCTGCGTCGACAAATCACACGACAGTACGCACGACGCGGTGGTTGGAGCACTAGGATGGTGGAGGGCATAGATGAAGACAGACAGCGAGGAAGACGACAATGGGCGTCGGCACTCACGTCCTGGCGGAGTTGTACGGCGTCCGTAAAGACCTGCTTTCCGAGGTATCAGTCGTTCGAGAGATCATGTACAAGATCATGCGCGAAGCCGGCTTCACCGAGGTCGGCGAAACCTTCCACCAGTTCGAGCCCTACGGGGTAACCGGCATCATTCTGTTGTCCGAGTCGCACTTCAGCATCCACACCTGGCCCGAGAAAGACATGCTCGCCGCGGACATCTTCTCCTGCAGCGGTCGTGCTCACGCCCTCGCGGCCTTCAAGGCGCTCAAGAGCTGCTTCGAGCCCACGAGGATCAGACACAAGATCGTGGAACGCTAGCCGTGACCCGCAAGAGCTTTCAGATCGCCCTGCGGCTCTCCCGGGGCCCGGCCTCGGTGTGGGAGCTCATCGAGGCTGCCGACGGCACCATCGTGGAGACCTACGAGACCTGCCGGGAGCTTCTGGATCGCGGCGAGGCCGCCTTCACGGAAGGCCGCTTCCTCCTCACCGAGTCGGGGCGCAGCTCCTACGGACGCTACCTGCGGCAGGGGTTCGAGGATGTGCTGGCCCGCTACCGGCAGACCATCGAGGGCGTTCCGGGGGCGAGGGTGGAATACTTCCAGCAGCGCATCACCCCCGAGGACCTGTTCCGGCGCCTGGAGTTCATGTACCGCCGGGGGGACCTGGCCGGCCGCCGCTTCTTCATTCTCGGAGACGACGACTATCTCTCGATCGCGCTGGCCCTGACCGGACTGCCCGAGCGGATCACGGTCGTAGAGATCGACACCCGGATCACGGACTTTATCCAGGCCAAGGCCCGGGCCCTCTCCCTGCCGATCGAGGTGGCGGAATACAACGCCGCGGACCCCCTGCCCAAGGAGCTGGCCGGACAGTTCGACACCTTCGTGACCGATCCCGTGGAGACCTCCAAGGGATTCACGGCCACGATCGCCCGCGGCGTGGCCTCCCTGCGCCACCCGGGGGCGGCGTACTTCGGCCTGACCGAGCTGGAGTGCCCGCCGGCGCGCTGGCACGCCTTCCAGAAGATGTTCAACGAGTCGGGGCTGGTGGTCACCGACATCCTTCGCGACCACACCCACTACGTGGACAACCTGGAGGACGACCCCACTACCTTCAAGCTGTACAAGGAAGCCCCGTTTCCCATCGAGGGAGCGGTCCCGGACTTTCGCTGGTACCGAAGCTCCTTCTTCCGGCTCATCACGGTCGACACGCCGCG
>JAFGFV010000432.1 GCA_016930895.1 Spirochaetales bacterium
ATCCTGGGCGGCCCGCCCCGGGGCGAGGGGGGAGCCGGAAATGCCTGAGAGGCTCCGCGTGCTCCTGGACTGGAAGCTCGACGCCAAACACGCGGTCTTCGTGGAGGGGCGCGACTCCGGGGACTACGCGCGGCGCGGCCTGGAGGTGGAGCTGGTGGAGCCGGCGGCCAAGTCGATCCAGGCGCTGCAGATCCTGCACTCCGGGGCGGTGGAGCTCGCCATCAACTACCCGCACAACCTGCTGCTGTCCCGGGAGGACTATCCCGGACTGGTCTCGGTGGGGGCGCTGGTCAGGCACAACCCGGAAGGGATCCTGTCCCTGGCAGCCCGCCCCGTGGCTGCCCCGGCGGACCTCCGGGGGCGAAGCGTCGGAATCGGACCCAGCCCGGTCAGCCGCGCCCAGTTCGAGGTCTTCTGCCAGGCGAACGGGATCGATCGGGACTCGATGCGCGTGGTGACCGTCGGCTTCGAAGGGGAGGAGCTCCTGCTCTCCGGCCGGATCGACGCCCTGGACGGCGTGGCCTACGCTATCGCCCGCACGCGCCGCAAGGGCCACGAGGTCGCCTTCCTCCCCTACGCCGGGTTCGGCATCCCGGACTCCCCCTTCCTGGTCTTTGCCGCCCGCCGGGAGTGGGCCGAGGCGAACGCTCCCGCCGTGCGCGACTTCCTGGAGGTGTCGGCGGCGGCCTTCCGGCGGGTCTGCGCCTGGGGCCGGGCCGAGTGGGGCCGCTACGCCACCGGAATTCCGGGGCGGGAAGCGGAGGAGGAGCGCGAGGTCTGGGAGGCCACCCGGCCCCTGATCGAGGGCAGCGGCCGGTTGTTCGAGCACGACCTGGAGGCCCTGGCCGGGCTGCAGAGGATCCTCCGGGAGCGGGGCCTCCCGGCCCCGAAGGTGGAGCCGGCGGAGATCTTCTGGAACCGCTTCGTCCCGGAGCCGGGTTGAGCATGGAGCGCCTGGCGATCCCGGTCGAGGACCTGACCTTGAGGAGCTACCACCTCTGGAAGCGGGAGTGGCTGCTCCTGACCGCGGGCGACTACGCCGCCGGGCAGTACAACTCCATGACGGTGGCCTGGGGGGCCGTTGGGGCGATGTGGGACCGCCCCCTGGCCGCGGTGGCGGTCAAGCCGACCCGCCACACCTTCTCCTTCCTGGAGCGCTTCCCCAGCTTCACCCTCTGTCATTTTCCAGCCGCCTGGAAGAAGAAGCTCCTGTACCTGGGCACCCAGTCGGGGCGGGACCTCGACAAGATCGCCGAGAGCGGCCTGACCCCAATCCCCTCCTCTCAGGTCGGCGCTCCCGGTTACGCCGAAGCCGACCTGATCCTCGAGTGTGAGACCCTCTACAGCGACGACTACAAGCCCGAGCGCTTTCAGAGCGAGGCCCTCGGCCAGGGCCACCGCTCCAAGAGCCCTCACCGCGTGTTCTTCGGGGAGATTCGGGCGGTGTTCGGGACCCCCGAGTACGCTGCCGGGTGAGACCCGGCCGCCCCGGGCTTGAGCCAGGCACCGAGCAGCAGCGCCGGACTCGCGCAGGGCTTCGGCGCACCCGTTAGGGCGCGCGCTGCGGCGCGGGGATCCTACTGCTGCCCGAACTCCCGCATGAAAGAATAGAAGTCCACCGCGTTGATCCAGGCGAAGGAAGACGGCAGGTTCTCTGGGAGCTTCTCCTCCTGGAGCCGGAAGTCCACCTGCACCCGCGCCAGCGCGACCTCCCCGAGGAGTTTCCGGTACTGCCCGCGAAGCGCCTCCAGGTCGGTGAGGATCGACAGGACCTCGCTCTCCATCTCCAGGGTTGTCGCCAGGTCGGTCTGGTCGATCAGAGTCAGGGCCTTGTCGAACAGGTCCGTCTTGGAGCGGATCCCGGCTTCGGCCTCCAGGAGGCTCTGGCTGATGTCCTCGGACTGCTGCTGCACCTGGATCAGCTCATCGGCGGCGGACTCGAGGAAGTCCACGAACCGCTCCAGCGCCGCGCTGGGCACCCGCAGGACGAGCTGTTCCTCCAGGCGGGAGATCAGGTAGCCGCCGTTGGACTCCACCCAGGCTTCCAGCCGGTCGGCGGTCTCGAAGCGGTCCTCCACCAGGGCCACGGCGTCGAGGGTCTGGCGCATGGTCCCCGTCTCCGGGTACGCAACCGGCAGGATCAGGGCCAGGGCGAAAGCGGCGACCGCGAGCGTGTGCCGGTTCATTGCAGCTCCACCTGCTGAAAAGCGCTGAGCAGGGCGCCTCGGTGCCGCTCGAGAGCTGCCCGGTCGGGGAAGTACACCTCAAAGACGGCCAGGCTCCGCGCCTCCGCCACGGGAACGGCTCCCACCAGGTAGTAGTATGGGTCCCGCTCCTTGCCGGTCAAGAGAGCCATCGAAAGCGGCGCGGCATCGATCGTCTCCGCCTCCCTGTACTTCGGCCCCAGGTGATAGATCAAGGCCCGCTGCCAGAACAGCGAGTCCCCTCGGGGCTGGTTGCCCACGATCCCGACTCGGATCCGGGTGCCGTCGGCCGCCTCGGCGCGCAGCACGCCCTTCTCCTCGAACACCGCCACGTCGGCCGGCAGAGCGACCCGGGCCTTGTCCCCCAGCGCGGCCGTGGAGGTGTAGAGGGGGTGCAGCCGCGCGATCCAGGCGAAGGGGATCGGCCTCTCGGCACCGGGTGTTTCCTCCCGACGCGGGTGAAGCTCCACCGTGATGCGCGACATGGCGATGCGCTGCTCCAGCACCTCGAGGGAGAGCTCCAGGCGCTCGATGGTCTCCGAGTACTCGCGGATTTTCTTCAAGATCTCCAGCCGCTCTTTGGGGTCTTCGACCCGGGTGAGGAGCACGTAGAGACGGTCCCGGGCCCGCACAGCCACGGCCAGCCTTCCGGCGGGGTCGGTGAACTGGTCCGTCACGTCGTAGGTTTCGATGGCCTTGTAGCCCACCTCCCCGAGCCCCAGGATGTCGTCGAACACCCTGCGGAACACCGCGGCCGGCACGCGGACAACGATGCGTTGCTCCGTCGAGTGCTCCACGTACCCTCCCGCCTGCTCCACCAGGCTCGAGATCCGGCGCTTGGTCTCCTCCACCCGGTCGATCACCAGGGAACAGGCGCCGGAGTAGACCCGCACGCGCTCGCTGCGCCCGTCGGTGGGAAGCGAGGCGCTGACCGCCCCGCCCCCGATGATCTCCCGCTCCCGGAGGGCCTGGTTGGACTCCACCGGAGCCTTGTAGGCCTCGCCCTCACCGCCGTTGTGCACGACGACGCCTCCCGGAGCCACGGCGTAGGTGTGCGGGCCGGTGATGGCCAGGTGATAGACCTGGGCGGAGGTGGTGCGCCGGGAGAGGGAGTCGATCCTGGCTCCCGCTTCGGCCAGGGAGGCGAGCCGGTCGCCCCGGCGCAGGTGGCGCGCTTCGACCCAACGGCCGCGAAGCGGCGCCAGCGATTCGTCGGCAGAGAGCTCATCCGGAAGAGGCCGCCGTTCGAGCCCCCGGCCGGCTGCAACGAGGATCGGATGGTTGCCCGTCATCTCCAGGCTCATCCCTTCGAGATCGAGGGTGATCATGTCCCCTCGGTAGGGCAGCTCGACCACCCTCAGGACCGTTTGCTCCTCCCACCGACCGGTGAGCGGATCGAACACGGGCACTCGCGTCCCCGGCCAGACCGCCTCGACCGCGGCCGGCCCGTCTTCGGTCAACACCGGCGTGCCGGCGACGAAACAGCCCCCGGCAGAAGCGGGCTCGGCCTTTCCGGCCGCGGGGGCGGAGCTCACCGAGGCCGAAGGGCCGACCGGCTGTGGGGCATATCCCCGCGGCTCGACCCCCTCGAACACGATGCTCTCCAGGCTGGCCAGCACGGCATCCCTGTGCCGGTCGTACACCTCGTGGACGGAGGACGCCTCCACCACGGCGATGGTCTCCTCGCCGACCAGGATGCCCGTGAGGTACTTGTAGGTGTCGTCGGCGTACGGGACCGTCCACTCGGAGAAGGTGCCGCCCAGAGGCCCGGCCTCGAAGGCGTTGCCGGTGGACAGAGGAACGTAGCCTTCCTGCTCCAGGTGATTGGTGAGCGCCTCGGTCCAGAAGTCCAGGCTCTGAGGGGGCGAGTTGTGCATGACCCGCACCCGATACACCATGCCCTCCGGGCTCATGGCGGCGTACTGCCCGGTGCTCTCGAGGGCGGCGAACCCGGACGGGGTCTTGACCGCCAGCTCACTGCACCCCGCCAGTCCCAAGAGGAGTGCTGCGGCGGAAACGACAAGAAGTCGATGTGCTGTGTTCACACCATCAATTATCGCCGCCGCCCGGTGCGCTGTCAAATCGAATCGGCGCCCAAGTCTGCAGCCCTGCCCGATCGCCCGCTGTCCGTGCCCCCTCGCCGTTGAGGGGCCGGAGCGCGGCAACCGCACCCTCCCGGCCGACCAGGGGCGAACCGATCCCTTGCCGCGCCGGTTTCCGCGTCACCGCCCCTGGTTCACCCATTGTCAGGGATCTGACTACCGTGGTTCGTATAGATTTCCAGATGATTCAACAGCTCTCTCATCTATGGACCTTGCCTGGCTAGGTGTGTAACCTGGCGTTTCTCTATAAAGGTGCTATAATCCAAGGAAGCCGAGCCAGTAGCGGGGTGTGTACTCACATGGGTCTAGCAAGGCGGCGGATTGCGTGTTTCGGCCTGCTCGTGTTTCTGCTGGGGCGGTCCCTGTGCGCCCAGCAGGAACCGGCCGACTTCAACCACTACTACAGGTACAATCTTTCCGTCGGGGCCGAGTACCAGAGCCTCTCCCCCTTCGGGGACTACGGCGTGGAGTACAGCTCCCTCTACGACCTGTCCGCGATCCTCCGCATTCCCCTGCCTTCTCTTCCGTCCCTGTATCCGCTGGTGCAGGGGGGGATGATCCAGTTCGTCCCGGCCCAAGAAGACGAGAGCTGGGGCCACACTCACTGGTACGGGACCGTCGGCCTGGGGTTCGCCAACCGTTTCTCCAAGAACTTCGAGGTCGGCGCCGAGCTGGCCGTCGGGGCTTCGGAGGCCGTGTTTCCGCTCCTGGACCCCGACGGGTCCCGGGGCTCCCCGACCCTGCTCGCCTCGGCGGGCCTGCGGATCGCCCTGGACCCCTCCTACAGCCTCAGCCTGGACCTGCACCCCAACATTCGCTACTTCCACTCCCTGACGCCGCTCACGCGCTTCAACGGCTTCATTCTCTCGGTCGGGGTGTCCGGGCACTACCGTTTCGGTGAGGACCCCGACGCCCCGCGGGCCATCATCCGGAGCCTCCGATTCGACGAGGTCAGGGTGCCGCCCCTGTTCGCCGCCATGCAGAGCTACTACACCCGCAACCCGATCACCCGGGTCACGATCACGAACGTGGAGAAGTTCCCGATCACGGACCTCAAGGTCTCCTTCTTCCAGGCGGGCTTCATGGATTCCCCGACCGAGGCCGCCGACATCCCGGCGCTGGAGCCCGGGGAGAGCCGCACGGTCGACCTGCTGGCCTCCTTCAACCAGGAGGTGTTCACGACCGAAGGCGTGACCCCCCTGACCGGTGAGGTGGCCGTGGAGTACCTGTCCCGGGGCAAGGCGGCCAGGCAAACGCTTCCGGTGTCCTACGACCTGCACGACAAGACCGCGCTCACCTGGGACGACGACGCCAAGGTCGGGGCGTTCGTCACCGCCGCCGACAGCGCCCTGCGCAACTACACCTCCTTCATTCGCCAGGCCGCCAAGGAGGAGGTGGTGCCCGGGTTCAGCGAGCCCCTGCAGATCGGGATGCAAGTGTACTACGCCCTCAAGGAGATCGGCTGCATCTACCAGGTGGACCCCACCTCGCCGTTCACGGCCGCTCAAGGGGATCCCCAGCGGGTGGACTCGATCAGCCTGCCCCGGGACACCCTCAAGCGGCAGACCGGGGACTGCGACGACCTCACGGTCCTGTACTGCGCCCTCCTGGAGACCGTGGGGGTCGAATCCGCCTTTATCACCGTTCCGGGGCACATCTACGCGGCCTTCAACTCCAAGGTCCCCTCCAGCGGCTACCGGGGCGTGCACCCGGACAAGGCCATGACCCTCAGCATCGACGGCGAGCTGTGGGTCCCGGTGGAGATCACGATGATCGGCACCGACGATTTCCTGGCCGCCTGGCGCAAGGGGGTGGAGCAGTTCACCGCTCTGGACGGCGACCCCGACCGGCGCGGTTTCTACCGCACCCGGACCTCCCAGGAGGTGTACCGCCCCGTGGGTCTGCGGGAAACCGACCTGGGGCTGCAGTACGGCAGCCAGGAGGCGATCGTGGCGGCCTTCCGGAGCACCATCGAGCGGCTGGTCGACCTGGTGCTCGAGGACTATCAGGCCGCTGCGGACGGCAGCCAGGACAAGCGCCAGTACAACCGCTTGGGGATCATGTGCGCCCAGTACGGCCGCTACGCCCGGGCCCAGAAGGCCTTCAACACGGCGCTCACCCTGGACCGCAACTACCTGAGCCCAATCGTCAACCTGGGCAACGTCTTCTACCTGCAGCAGGACTACCACAGCGCCCTGCGAAGCTTCCACCGGGTGGAGCAGTACATGAAGGAGCAGGAAAAGACCGGCTTCTCGGTGTACCCGACGGTGCTCCTCAACCTGGCCAGGTGCTACTACGAGCTGGAGAACTACGACCGCGCCGCCCAGTACTTCCAGAAGGTCCGGGAGCTGGACCCGCGACTCATCGAGGGCTACGCCTACCTGGACCGCGGCGAAGGCGGCCGGGCGGCGGCGGCCGGCACGGACAGCGTGCGCTTCGCGGAGGGTGAGTAGGTGAAGGTCCGGAAGAGTCAGGTGAAGAAGACAGCGCGGCGCCTGCGGCCGGCCCTGGCCCTGTGTGCGCTGGTCCTGGCCGGGGCGGCGCTTCTCTCGTGCCCCAGTCCGATCGATGAGGCGCTCCTTACGATCGTCGAGGACGAGATCGCCCCCAACATCTCGATCACCGAGCCGGTAGACTACAGCTACTACAAGACCTGCATTACCGTGGTCGGGGTGCTCGAGGACTCGGCCAAGGAGGCCGGGGACCACCTGGGCTCGCCGGGGACGCTGGAAATCCGAGTCTCCAACGCCTCCACCTTGGATCGGACCGTCACCTTTGCCGCGGACGGCTCCTACTCGGTGAGCCCGCCGGACGGCACCTTCAGCTATGACCCCGCCACCGGGTTCTTCGGGCTGGAGATCTCGGCGGTTGCACTGACCGGGTCGCGGCTCATCACCTTCGTTTTGACGGACCGCAACGCAAACCAGAGTGAGTTGACCCTGTCCTTGCACGACGACCCTACCGGCCCGTACATCGATCTGGTCAGTCCGGAGAATTACTCCACCTACGGCCTGATCGTGGACGTGTCCGGCACTGTGACCAATGCGGAGGGTGACACCTCCACCAGCGACGTGGCGGAGCTCTCGTTGAGGTTGAGCGGGACCGGCGTCTACATCGAACGGACCCTGAACCTGGAGCCCGGCTCGATTCACGACAACGGGGATGGCACCTTCACCCACGACACGGATACCAGCTTTACCTTCAACTCCGCCGATGGGTCCTTTGCCGATCAGTTCCTGACCGTCGGCGGCAAGGGCACGCTCACCCTGGTGGTCACGTCGGCGGATTACGGCCTGGACGACTCCCAGTTGGCAGTGCAGCTGATCGATGGCGGGGTCGCTCCGGAGGTCCAGGGTCTGGTGTACCCGCAGCTGTACTCCTCCTCCCTCCCCACCCCCAGCATTTCCGTGAGCGGCACGGTGACCGAGCCGTCGGACCTGGCCTATTTCACTTACACGGTAAAGGAAGGATCCGCCACGGTGGTTGCGGCGGACATCACGGGGGTGGACCCCGCCACCGGCGCCTTCGGTTTCGCCTTCGGCGTAGCCGCCAACGCTCTCGCGGGGACTCTGGCGGTGACGATACTGGCCGAGGACTCGGGAGGCCGGGATTCCCAGAGCTCCTTCACGATCTACGACGACCCCACCCCACCGGCGATCGTGGCGGCGACACTGGCGGCGGACAACAGCTACATCGACGTGAGCTTCGACGACGGGGTCTATGCGACCGGCGGCGGGAGCGGCGCGCTCACCGCGGGGGACCTGGCCGTCACCCTCCAGGACAACGGCAGCGGGGTGACCCTCGACCCCCACACCGTGACCCGGACCGACGGCAGCCCCCTGCAGGGCGGCGAGCAGACCGTGCGCGTCCACCTGAGCTACAGCAGCACCCCGAGCGGGGTGGAGACCGTGGAGGTGCGCCCGGCAGCCAGCTCGATCTACGACCAGGTCGGCAACCCGGCCCTGACGACCGCGACAACCGGCGCCAAGCTCCTCCACGACCAACAGGCGGCTCGCGTGCTGTACGTGGGCTCGCCCACCGCCGATGGGTCTTACCGGGCGGGCAGCACGATCGACGTGACCGTGCACTTCAGTGAAGCCGTGTACGTAAGCGGATTTCCGACCCTGCTCCTCGAGACCGGCACGACCGACCGCGAGGCGGTGTATCAGACAGGCCACGGCACCAGCACCCTGAGCTTCCTGTGCACCGTCCAGACGGGGGACACCGCCGCGGACCTGGATTACGCGGCCACCAATGCGCTGGCGCTGCCCACGGGGGCCGCGATCGATGACAACGCGGGCAACTCCGCCGATCTGACCCTGCCCGCGCCGGGTGCTCCCGAGTCCCTGGCGGGCACCAAGGCGATCGTGGTCGACACCACGGCCCCGGCGGCCCCCACCGTGGCGATCGCCGACGGCGGCGACGAATACCTGAGCATCGGCGAAAATGCGGCCGGGGTGGAGGTCACCATCACCGGAGAACCGGGGGCGAGCTACCTGATCACCCCGACCAACGCCATCGTGACCGGCGGCAACAGCGGCACCCTGGCCGCAGGCGCGGCGACCCCTACCTTCGCGGCCGTGACCGACGGGCTCGTCTCCCTCTCGGTCGTGCTGACCGACACGGCGGGCAACACCGGGAGCGCGGGAGCCGACACGGCGACCGCCGACCTGACACCCCCCAACCCTCCGTCGGTTGCAATCACCGACGGAGCGGACGGGTACATCGATCCCACGGAGAACGCCGCCGGAGTGAACGTGAGCATCACCGGCGCGGCCGGCTGCTCATACGCGATCACTCCCACCAACGCGACCGTGAGCGGCGGCAACGCCGGCGTGCTGGCAGCCGGGAGCGATACCCGGAGCTTTGCCGCCGACGGCAACGGCTCGGTCACCCTGGCGGTGACCCTGACCGACCCGGCCGGGAACACGAGCGCTTCGAACGAGGACGGGTCCTTCGCCTACATCACTCCGCCTGCTGCTCCGACGGTGACGATTCTGGACGGCGACGGCTGGATCAGCATCGCCGAGAACGGCAGCGGGGTGGACTTCACGATTGCGGGGCTGGCCGGATGCTCCTACACGATCGTCCCCACCAACGCCTCGATCTCCGGGGCCTTGACCGGCACGCTCACCACCGGCTCCGCGACCCGGGAGCTCAGCGCCCTGCTCCCCGGGGCCGTATCGATCTCGGTTGAGCTGGAGGACCCTGTGGGAGGCACCAGCCCGGCCGGGGTCGACAGCTCGAGCGCCGATCTGAGCGCGCCCAACCCGCCCTCCGTGGTGATCGCCGACGGGGGGGATGGGTGGATCAACCAGTTGGAGAACTCCGGGGTCGGCTTCACCATCACCGGAGAAGCGGGCGCAAGCTATCTGGTCTCCCTGACCAACGGCACGCTGTCCGGGAGTTTCACCGGTACGCTCACCGGGGGCGTAGCCAACCGCTCGTTCACGGCGAACGGGAACGGGACGGTCACGGTGTCGGTGACCCTGGCCGACGCCGCCGGGAACACGAGCAGCAGCGGCAGCGACAGCTCCACCGCCGACCTGAGCCGACCGACAGCGCCCACCGTGAGTATCGACGACGGAACCGACGGAGAGATCGCCAGCGGGGAGAGCGTGGATCTGACCATCAGCGGGGAGGCTGACACCGACTACGACCTCGACCTGACCAACTGCTCGGTGACCGGGGGCACCGGAACCCTGCCCGGCGGCGGGAGCGTGACCCTGACCCTCTCCGCCCTCGGCAACGGCGCCATCGTGGTCGAGGCTGCCCTGACCGACGAGGCCGGCAACGTGAGCGATCCGGGCTCGGATGCATCCACGGGCACCGGCTTCTGATCCGGCCATGCCGCGGGGTTTCGAACAGAAGGGCGTTCCGATCGGTCCACGCCCTGGGGGCCGACGGGGAAGATCCCGCGCGGCCTGCTCCTCCAACGCCTGGCGTCCGGCACTGGCTATCCTCCTCTCCCTGGCCCTCGGCACCCTGACGGCAGGGTGCTCCCGGCGGGCGCAGGACGCCCGGCCCCAACCACCACCCCCGGAGCCCGTGGTGCGCGAACAGCCCAGTCCCGAGCCGCCCGAGCCGCCGGCAGAGAGCGGGGCCGTCCCACGGCCCACGCCGCAGCCCTCGCAGCCCGCACCGTCCCCAGGGCCGCCAGCCGCCGCGGAAGCCGCACCCATCCCCGAACCTCCGCCGGTCGCGGAAGCCGCACCTATCCCGGAGCCAGCAACGACGCCGGAGTCTCCGCCGAC
>JAFGFV010000059.1 GCA_016930895.1 Spirochaetales bacterium
ACAACCATTCTCCCGAAGATGCCTGGGCAGGTCGCCCCGCTTCATACACTGAGGGGCTCTTCGCTGAAGTCCGTTGCGGCTGACCTGATTGCCTCTTCGCGGTTCAGCTCTATGGCTTCCTTGAGGGTAACCTTGAGAGTCTCAATCAACTCTTCCCGGGTTCTCTCCTGGCAGTTGACCCCGGGGACTTCTTCGATCCAACCGATCCACCAGTCGCCGTCCTTCTTGGTGATCGCTGTATACGTATTGGCCATTTCGTAACCTCGCGAAAGAGCCTTCAGTAGGAAGTATATCGCAAATCCTCGTGTGTGGGTGCGCCGCAGCGACCAGTCCCGCCAGGATTTTCCGCCACCTGCATCGGCCTGTCCCAGTTGCCAGCTGTCGTGTTCTTTTGCTGTGAGTCCCTATCTGCTCTTGAATCTCTCGATGAAGTAGCGTGCCGTCTTCTGCAGCTCTTCCGCGGAGTAGACCTTCTCGTGGAGACGGTTGTACGCTTGCTGCAGTTCGGAAGGCGCAAAGTTCTGCGGAACGAAGGTCACTTCCGTGCAATTGTAGTGTGACCAGTCGAGATCCAACAGCCGGTCTTGGGCCTCCAAGTCCGAACGCACCCGGCAGCCGGGATAGGGAGTCAGGATTGTAATCTGGGACGCGTAGAGACGGTTGTCGCAGATGAAGTCCCCCAGCCTCTTGATGCTTTCGGGGGTCTCTTCGTCGAATCCCACGATAAAGGCCCCGAACACCCCTATACCCATCGATTGGATCTTCTGGATCAGGCTCGGGTACCGATGAACGTAGCGGTGCTTGAAGCCGTGACGGTCGATCTGCCTCAGCGCCGGATCCAGAATCGTCTCGAATCCGATAAAAACCATGCTGCAGCCGCCATCTTTGAGCATGCGCAGCAGCTCATCGTCCTCGGCCACGGAGATATCGGTTTGCAGGAAATAGCGAACGTCGAGCCCTTTCAGCTCGCGGAACAGATCGAGGGAGTACTTCCGGTTGATGATGAGGTTGTCATCGGCAAAACTCACGTTCGGGTGTTTCCACACCCTCTTGATGGATTCGACGTCCTGCAAGACGTGGTCGATCGGGCGGTAACGCACCTTCCTGCCAAACACGCTCGATGCCACGCAGAAGCTGCAATCGTGAGGGCAACCCCGGGTCGCCTGAACCCAGGCCAGGTTGTACCGCTCGGGATGCAGGAGATCGTACCGGGCGGCCGGCACCGTGGCGAGATCTACCGGCCCCTGGCTGCGGTAGACAGGTCTGAGCCCGCCACTGCGCACATCCCGAAGGATCTCAGGCCACGTATTCTCCCCTTCCCCCACCGCGACAGACCGGAAATGCCGCCCTGCCTCTTCCGGAAGGACCGTCGCGTGAATCCCCCCGAGCACCGCAGTTACGCCTCGCCGGGCGAACTGCCTTCCTATCTCGTACGCTCGTTCTGCCTGCTGCGTGTTGGCCGTCACCGCGACCAGCGCGTACTCCCCATCGAAGTCCACGGTATCGTGTTCCTCGTCGATGAGCTCGACGTCCCACTCCGAGGGGGTCAACGCTGCCAGGTTGAGCAGGGACAGACCGAACCCCGTGTACGCCCGACGATAGCTCTTCGTGTTGATGAGTTCGTCCAGGATGCGGGCAAATCCCGGGTCCGTGGTCTGAGAACCCTTGGGGTTAATGAAGGCGATCCGTTTCAGCGTGGCCTAGTCTCCCATTTAACGAGGATACTATTGCCTGATAACGGTCCCCAAGGCAAGGGCACGCTCTCCGGGCTCGCTGCCGCCGTCCCGCAAAGCTCACTATCAGCCCCCGGGCTTCTCGCTTCCCGCAGGCTCATCCCGACCCCCCTCAACCTCTGTCGACGAGCCGCAACGGTTTCGTGCCAGTAATTCCAGAATGAGAAAAGAAATGCTGCATCTCTTGGCCACCGCACACGCTTTCGTTGAGCCGGATCACGGTGTCCTCTATTCACCCAATTGCCTTCACCGAAAAGAGATACTGTGGGGCGTCCCGTTGGCACGACCCTTGCATTTCTCGTGGCATGATGGAAACCGAAACGACTGACACTCCGAGAATCGAACGCGCAACCGACCCGGCCGGAAAGCGCAGGACCCTGCTGTTTGGGGCGGCCGCGGCCGCCGTCGCCGCCGTGGAGCTCGTGCTCTGCTTTGCCGGTCCCATGGCGTTCACGCGCAAACCCCGGTTGCTCGTGTTCCCTCCGTTCACGAGCCAGATCGCCGACGCAGAGATGGTCCAGCTCACCTCCTTCCTGGAACGTCAGCTCGCCCTCAGTAACTCCTACTCGGTCGTGAGCCGGAGTTTCCTGGAGGAGCATTCCATCCGCACCACCGGGGGGTTCGACCGCAGCCGCCTGGAGCCCGCCGACTACGACGAAGCCCTCGCCGCCGCCCGGCATCTGGAACTGGAGCGCTTTGCCGTCGCGAGCCTCTACACCTACGGCGGACGTTGCGAGCTGTCCGTGTCCATCCGGGACACCGCCAGCGCAGAGATCGTGCAGTCCGGTCACTTCATCGCCCGGGACCTGCCGGGGCTGCTGCAAGGCCTGGGTGCCGACGGGCAGGAGCTCAAGATCCACGAGGCCCTCGCCACGACGACCAGGGGAATCGGCTTCACCGACCACCTGGTCCTTGCGCTCTTTGCCCTGGAGTTGACCTTCGGGCTGCTCGTGCTCGCGGGGCGCAGGCCCCGCGCCCTCGCGGAGATCGCCTGGGCTGCCGCGCTCGTGCTGTTCGTGTTCGCCTTTATCTTCGCCAAGAGCGCCAACATGGACTACGTGCAGCGATTCATCGCCACCAAGGGTCAGCTGCGCCTGGCCCAGAGCACCGCCCTCGAGCAGCTACACGCCGGGATGCGCTTCGGCCCGGTGCTGCTGCTGAATGCCGGCTTCGTGATCTGGTGCATCCTCGACTCTCGACGGCGGAAAGGGCGCTCCGCGGGCACTCACTGGGTTGCCCGCGTGATCACCCCCTGGGCCCCTTTCTGGACCGCCCTCTCCGCCGCTCTCTACGCCTTCTCCTTCCCGTCCTTCCTGAGCCTGGAGGGCCTGGCCCCCCTGGCCTGGTTCAGCCTGGTTCCACTCCTCCTGGTCCTGGTCACGGTCAGGCCGGCCATGGGGCTGTTCTACGGCGTCCTGTTCGGCACCCTGCAGGCGCTCCTGATCAACTACTGGCACGGCACCTACGACTACGTGACCCTGCACATGATCACGATCGTCTTCGTGGTGGAGTACCTCGCGTTCATGGCAGCCCTGGTCATGCTGATCAGGGCCGGCGGTCGGTGGGGCTTCCTGATCGTACCCGCCCTGTGGACCCTGTTCGACTACCTGCGTTCCAGCGGAGTGACCGGCTACCCCTGGGGTCTCATCGGCACGAGCCAGTATCGCTTCCTGCCCTTCATCCAGATTGCCTCGCTTACCGGCGTCTGGGGACTGGGCTTCCTCGTGATCCTGATCAATGCCGCCATCGCCTGGAGCCTCGCAGCCCCCGTGCGCGGATGGAGCTGGTCCACCGGCGGCGCGGGCCGGGCGGCACACCTGCTCCACCGCCTGCGCTTCTGGGCCGAACGCGCGCGCCACCTGGCTCCGGTCGGCATCGCCGGCGCGGTCATGAGCCTGGCCTTAATCGCCGGCCTCGTCATCCTGCACCGGGTGGAGCACCGCCTGTACGGGGGCGATACCCCGCGAGCCACCATCATCCTGCTTCAGCAGAATACCGACCCCCGCAAGCACGAGTATCGGGAGAACTTCATCAAGATCCTGAACCTGACCCGGGAGGCCGTGGCCACCCTCGACAGCCCGCCGGACCTGGTTGTCTGGCCCGAAGGAGGGTTCAAGCTCGACCTGCGGTACTGGTCCGAGGAGGTTCGTCGCGGCTCCTACTGGGGACGAGTGGTGCAGGAGTTCACCGATTCCCAGCGGGCGCTGGGCAGCTGGCTCCTGACCGGCACCCAGGACCACGGCACGGTGAGGGCCGCCGACGGAAAGACCGAGCGGGTCAACTACAACTCTTCCGTGCTCCTCGATCCCTACGGCAACATCCGGCGCTTCTATCACAAGATCCACCTGGTGCCGTTTTCCGAGTATTTCCCCCTGGACAAGGAGAAGTTCGCCACGCTGTACGGGACGTTCAAGACCTTCGAAATCTCCAACTGGGGCGTCGGGGACGAGCGGGTCGTCTTTGACCACGCGCGGATGCGTTTCTTCACCCCCATCTGCTTCGAGGACGTGTTTTCCGATCACGCCCGGCGCTTCGTCCTTCAGGGGGTGGACCTGATCATCAACATGAGCAACGACTACTGGTCCCTGTCGCCGGTGGAGGGCAGGCAGCACGGCATCCTAGCCCTGTTCAGGGCCGTGGAGAACCAGCGGCCCCTGCTGCGCAGCACCTCCTCGGGGTACACGGTCTACGTGGATGCCGCGGGCAGGATCCAGCCCGGCGCCCCGCAGCCGTACACGGAAGGCTACACCATCGCCCGGGTGCCGCTACCCGAGCGCCACCTGACTCTCTACACGCGCTGGGGGGACTGGTTTCCGCTGGCCTGTGCCGCGGCGGTGCCGCTTCTCGTGGCCTTCGCGGTGCTCGAGCGGCGCACCCGAGCACGCCGGGTCGCCGGCAGCCGCCGTGCCCCCCGCAGTCGGCGGCGCCCTCGGGGCGTCATCGGGAAGCTGGCCCCGGCGACCGGGGGAGGCGTGCGCATCCAGTTCTGCCTCGACGGCGAGCCCACGTCCCGATTCCCGGACCCCGCTGAGCCTTTCGGGACCCGCCCTGGCGTGGGCGCTACCAGACCGTGTAGCCCCCGTCGATCACGACGGTGGACCCGGTCATGTAGTTGCTGACGTCCGAGGCCAGCACGGCCACCAGGGCGGCCAGTTCCTCGATGTCGCCCAGCCGGCCGAGAGGGATCAGATCCAGCACCTTCCGGTGAATCTCCGGGTTGCTGTCGAACCAGCGCCTGTTGGGGGCCGTGCCGTAGTAGCCCGGGGCCAGGGCAATGACGTTGATCCCGTGCGGGGCCCACTCGGCGGCCAGGGCCTTGGTCAGTCCGACCACCGCGGACTTGGACACGTCGTAGGAGCCGCCGTGAAAATGCCTGTTGATGATCGAGCCGGAGATGGAGGCCACGTTGATGATCTTGCCCTTCTTTCGGGGAATCATGGCCTTGCCGACCTCCCGGGCGCAGAGAAAGTACCCGGTCACGTTGGTGTCCATGACCCGCGACCAGCTTTCCAGCGGGGTTTCCTCCGGCGGCAGGTTGTGGCGCTCGCTGGCGGCGTTGTTGACCAGGACGTCGATGCGGCCGAAGCGCTCGACCGCCCGGCGCACCATGGCCTCCACCTGCTCCTCGCGGGTAACGTCCGCCTCCACCTCCAGGGCCTCCCGGCCGTGAGCGCGAACCTGTTCGGCGGTCTGCTCCAGTTCCCCTCCGTGCCGCGAGGTGATGACCAGCTCCGCGCCCGCCTCTGCCAGGGCCGAGGCAAAGCCCTGCCCCAGACCGCGGCTCGCCCCGGTCACGATCGCCACCCGATCTTCCAGTGACAGCAGCTTTCCCAGGCTCACGGCAGCCTCCTTCTCGACCCACGGTATGTTCGCCCCAGGTCGACGCCGGAGGGACCCGGGCGGCGCCGCAGGGACCGGACGGTCCCCGCCGCTCAGGCCTCTTCTTCCCACACCGCCCGGACGGGGGCCCCGCACATCCCCTCCGCCGACAGCGGCAGGGCGTAGAGCATCCCCCGATCCTGGCGCGTCTTGTCCAGGTTGACCAGCGGGGCGAGCAGCAGTGCTCCCGTCTTGAACAGCAGGCCGAGAAGCCCCCCCTTCTCCTCCACCGCGTCCTCGGACCACGAGCTTTCGATGCAGGTCACGTCGAACCCGCAGATCGCCGGCTCGTGCTCGAGCAGCCACTCCACCGCGCTGCGACTGAAGTTGGGACACTGCAGGACGAACCCGGGCGTGTTCCAGCGGGAGCCCCACCCGGTGTCCACGATCAGGGCTTCCCCCTTGCCGATCTGCGGGGCGTGGGCCGCCAGCAGCTCCGCCTGGATCAGGGCCTTCTCGCCCTGCCTGGGCAGCCGTATGATCGTGGCCGGCTTGATGTAGTCCTCCACGCTGTAGTCATCCAGATTCCGGGCATCCTCGAGGATATGCGCGCCGGCCTCCAGGTAGGTTCCGGAGATGCTCGCCGCGCTCACCTTGGAGGCGAAAAACCCATCCCTGGCCACGGTGGCGACCGTCTCGATCTCCACCTCCGGGATGATGGTCTCCAGCCCGGGAAGCTCCCGGTACGACCACAGGCCGTTCTCCAGCTTCCCGCTCAGATCCACGTACCTTTTCATCGCGTCCTCCTTGCCTTGGCGCGTTGTGTTTGCCGTGCCGTCTCGGCCCCCCCTACTTGGCTGTGTAGCCGCCGTCCACCGGCAGCACCGCCCCGGTCACGAACGAGGCCTCCTCGGAAGCCAGGAACAGCACCGCCGCGGCGATCTCTTCGGGCCGGGCGAAGCGCCCGAGCGGGTGCCGCGCGGCGATCGTGCGCCGGGTCGCCTCCGGGTCCGCCTCCGCCTCGAACAGCCGCTCGACCAGGGGAGTCAGGGTCGTGCCCGGACAGATGCAGTTGACCCGAATGTTGAAGGGGGCGTAGTCCACGGCCATCTGCCGGGTCATTTGGACCACCCCGCCCTTGGAAGTGCAGTAGGCGGCATAGGCCGGCCAGCCCAGCAGCCCGGAGATCGAAGAGGTATTGACCACCGCCCCGCTTCGCTGCCGCATCATCACCGGCAGCACGGCCCTGCAGAGCAGGAACACCCCCTTCAGGTTCACCGCCATGACCCGGTCCCAGTCCTCCTCGGTGACTTCGTGCAGGCGACCGCTGTGCTCGATGCCGGCGTTGTTGAACAGCACGTCGATGCGGCCGAAACGTTCCTCCACCGCCCGCGCGGCCCCGTCGATCGCCTCCGAGCGGGCCACGTCCAGCTCCAGGAACACGGCGCTGCCCCCACCGCTCTCGATGCCCTGGACCGTCCGCTGCCCTTCCGCCGCGTCCCGGTCCAGCACCGCGACCCCGGCCCCCTCACGGGCAAACGCCTCGGCCGCAGCCCGGCCGATCCCGGAAGCCCCGCCGGTCACCACGGCCACCCGACCTTCGAACCGCCTCACAGGATGTCCCTCCCGCCGTAGGCCGTGTAGCCGCCGTCCACCGGCAGCGCAACCCCGGTGATGAACGAAGCCTCCTCCGAGGCGAGAAACACGGCCACCGCGGCGATCTCCTCCGGCTCCCCGACCCGGTTCATCGGCGCCATGGCGGCAAAGGCCTTGCGCGCGGCAGCCGGGTCCGCCTGGCGGCCGATGTATCCCTGGAGCATCTCGCTCAAGACGAAGCCGGGGCAGATGCAGTTGACCCGCACCCCGTGCGGGGCGTACTCCACCGCCATCTGCCGCGACAGCAGCACCTCCCCGCCCTTGGAGGCGCAGTACGAGGCAAGGGAGGGGTTGCCGAGGAGCCCCCGGATCGAGGAAATCACCACGATCGACCCGCCCTCCTCCTGGGCCATCATGATCGGCAGCACGGCCTGGGAGGCGAGCATGGCCCCCTTGAGGTTCACCGCCAGTACCCGGTCCCAGTCCGACTCCAGGATCTCGTGGACCCGGTCCGGCGACTCCTGCGTCCCGATGCCGCTGTTGTTGACCAGGACGTCGATGCGGCCGAAGCGCCCGTGCAGGGCCGTGACCATGTCGCGCACCTGCGAGGACTCCGCCACGTCCGCCCGCAGCAGCAGCCCCTCCGCTCCCGCCGCCCGGACCTGCCCGAGGGTTGCTTCCGCTCCCTCACGGTTGTGGCAGTAGTTGATCCCGACCCGGGCTCCTTCCCGGGCGAAGCTCACCGCGATCGCCCGCCCGATCCCTGAGCCGGCCCCGGTGACCAGGGCCACTCTGTCCGCCAGCCGTCCGCCGCTCTGCGCGCCGGAGCTCATCAGCCACCCCCGCCTGTCTGGTATCGTTGCCTCATCAGGATCGTCCCGCCGCGCCCGAGTGTTCCGGGGCCGCTGCCCCGAAGGCACGGCAGCCCGTGACCTGCATTTAACCATACTCCGAGCGCGATTGCACTGAAATTCCGAAAGAACTTTCTGAAAAAAACTACGATCTCAAGCCCCTCGCCGGCTGTCTTCTCGCCGCTCCCCCGGGTCCTGCGGCGCGCCGCCCAGCTCGGCCCTGGCCGGTCCGGTCCCGCCCGCGCGATGCAGCTCCCGGTAGCGCCCCGGGGTGAAGCCGCTCAGGGAGGCGAAGGTGCGGTTAAAGTAGTTGTAGTCCTTAAACCCCGTCCGGGTCACGATCTCCTTGATCGGCAGCTCCGATTCCGCCAGCAGCTCCTGCGCCGCCTCCACCCGCTTGCGCACCAGGTAGCTGCGAAAGCTCGTTCCGGTCACCCGCTTGAACAGCGAGCTGAAGTAGTTGGGCGACAGGTACACGGCCCTGGCCACGTCCTCCAGGCGAATATCCTTGCCGTAGTTGGCCCGAATGAACAGCTGCGCCTTGGACACCACGTAGCTGCCGTTCCCTGTCCCGGTTGGCCGCCGGTCGTCTTCCCCCGGGCCGCCGCTCTCCAGTACCGAGATCGTCAGCTCCTGCAGCGTCTTCTCGAGGTGGATCTTCTCCAGCTCTCTGCGGTGCAGCTCCCGGTCTTGCAGAGCGATCGTTTTCTGAAGGTGCAGCTCGTTCTCCGCCATGATGATGTAGTTCCCCAACAGGTGCAGCAGCTTCGCGAAGAAGACCAGCCGGCTGCGCTCCACCACCTTGACCTGCAGAAAGGCGGGCTCGAGGCTCTCGGCCTCCAGCCCGAGGCTGGCCAGCTGCCGGTACACCTGCCGGAAACGCCGCCGGGTGGGGACCTCCAGCAGGACCTGACCCGTGTAGATCGAGCCGATCTCGGTTCCCTTGTAGTCCAGGGGGATGGCCACGTCCACCAGCCCGGCGTGACAGCGGTAGATGTGGTAGCTGCCCTTGCGGCGCGCCGCCTCCAGCCCCTCGCGGTCGCAGGTCAGGCACAGCTGCCTCCCGCCGGGGGTCGACTGCACGAGCCGGCAGAAGTCGCTGCGCTGCTCCTGGGGGTAGAAGTCCACCCGCCCGTTGCGCCCGGGATGATGGATCGAGACCACCATCCCCGTGTTCTGGTAGTAGATCTCGCAGAGCTGCTCGAGGATCCGCAAGTCCTTGAGGTCGTCGATCGAAAGCCGCGCCATGATCCTCCCCAGCTTAGAAAAAGCGACACCAGCCTGTCAACGACGGGACCCGGCGGACAGGCCGCGGCCCGCCCGGGCGGTGGCCGGTGAGGGCAGACGGCGGCCGGCGCAGGAAGCGCAAGAGAGGAAATTTTTCCAGAACTTCTTAGCTATTTGCAGTGCGCTCCGTGCCCGGGTATGATATACAGGCACCTGGAGCAGCATCGATCGTGAACCAACCATACCGAGGAGGCGGATTATGAACCCCGACATCGATCTCATCGACTTTGAGCCGGCCAGGTTCCTGGCATTTCGTGACATGAAGGTCTGCAAGCGCGTGGCCAAGATCAGCAAGAAGGACCTCTGCAAGCTCCCCAAGGGCACCCACAAGGAGTTCAAGGCCACCATCATGCCCGTCAAGGATTTTCACTTCCAGATGGCCCTCGACATGCTGGTCCGCATCAAGAAGGCACTGGACGAAGGCAAACAGTTCGTCGGGGTCTTCCCCACCGGGCCCATCTTCCAATACCAGCTGCTGGCGGACATGGTCAACGCCCTGCGGATCCCGCTGCACCACGTTCACTACTTCTCCATGGACGAGTACGCCGATGCGGACGGCAGGGACATCAACCCGGAGTGGCCAGGCTCGTTCCACTACACCATCAACATGCACTTCATCTCCCGCCTGGACCCCAAGCTCAGGATCCCGGCCAAGCAGATCCACTATCCATCGAGCAAGAACATCGACCGCTACGACGACATGATCCTGGAGGCGCGCAAAGAGCCCTCCGCCAAGGGCGCGAACATCGTGTACGGCGGCACGGGCCTGTCCGGGCACTACTCCTTCTGGGACCCGCACCTGGCCAGGGAGTACGGCATGGACCTGGAGGCCTGGAAAAAGGCGACTCCGCGCCTGATCGAGTTCCATCCGCTCTCCACCTCCCAGATGGCCATGACGGACATGCAGGGCGCGTGGGCCTTCGTGCCTCCCAAGGCCTACACCACCTCCGGTTCGACCATGATGAACGCCGACTTCCGCTCGTGGTGGAACGACGGCTGCGGGCTCACGGCCGACGGCCAGTACGCCGGGGGCATCGTCTGGCAGAAGTTCATCACCCGGCTGGCTCTTCACGGCCCGATCGTGCCCGAGATCCCCTGTTCGCTCCTGCGGGAGGGCCCGGGAGATTTCAGGATCATCGAGCCGGTGGCGGAGGACCTCAAAATCGAGCTGACCGCTTAGGAGCTTCGATGAGCCATCTCGAGGACGTCGATCGCTGGATCCAGCAGCACCGGGAGGAGATCCTGTCCACCATCTCGGAGCTGGTGCAGATCCGCACGGAGAACCTGCCGCCGGGCGGCAACGAGAAGCCCGGGCAGGAGTACCTGTTCGACCGTGTCACCCGGTTCGCTGCCGCGGCTGACGTCGATCTGTTCGAGGTGGACGACGTACCAGGCATTCGGGAGCATCCCCTGTTCTTTCCGACCATCGACGGCCAGGAGCGCGTCTACAAGGACCGGCCGATCCTCGTGGCCCGGCGCCCCGGCAAGGGGGGCGGGCGGGACGGCCGGCGGGGCGGCGGGCCCGGCGACGGACCTTCGCTCGTCTTTACCGGGCACATGGACACCATGCCGACCTACGGCAAGACCTGGGAGGTCTTCCCGGATCCCTACAGCGGGCAGATCAAGGACGGCCGCCTGTACGGCCGAGGCAGCATGGACATGAAGGCCGGGACCGCCTCCGGGTTTCTGGCGCTGCAGTGCCTGCACGATCTCGGAGTAGAGCTCCGCGGGGACGTCTACGCGGAGAGCGTAATCGACGAGGAGAACGGCGGGGTCAACGGCACCATCGCCGCCCGCCTGCGCAATCCCGACATCGACTTCGCCATTCTCTCGGAGCCCTCCGATCTCGTCGTGGGTATCGAGTCCATCGGCGGAAGCGACTGGAAGGTCGTGGCCGAGGAGCAGGGACCCGGCGGCATCGGCCCGGACGTCGAGCTTCCGAACCCGATCTACAAGCTGTCCCGGATCGCCCTGGCCCTGGAGAAGTTCGATCGCAAGCTGGCGGAGGCCGCCGTGCCGGACACCTACGATCCCGGCATGCGGATCCGCCTGCTCACCTACCAGCTGGCCTCCGGCGGCGCCTCCTATCTGGACTCCGGCGCCGTCCCCACCGGGGGACACCTGATCTTCTGGCAGGAGATCTTCTCCTACACCAACGAAGAGCAGGCCCGGCGCGAGCTCCTGGAGTTCATGCAGGCCGAGCTCGGCGGCGACCCGGCCTTCGCTGAAGGTCTGCCCTCCTTCCAGACCGTGATCCGCTTTCTCGAAGGTCACCGCACGGACCCCGGCCACCCTGCGCTGGAGTCGATCCGCCGGGCCTACGAGCAGGCGGGAGTGCCGCACCGGGCCAAGGGCATCCCCTTCGCCACCGACGCCTTCTGCTTTCGCAAGGCTTCGCAGACCGACGTGGCGATCATCGGCCCCTCCGGCAAGAACCCCCACGGGGTGGACGAGTACGTGGAGATCGAGTCGGTGCTCTCCCTGATCCGGATCATGGTCCTGACGGCGCTGGATTACTGCGGATAGACGCGTAGGCGGAGCCCAGCCGGTCTCCCTCCAGCCGCATCGGGGTGATCTTCATTCCCTTCTTGTAGCGCGGACCGCCCGCGGCGCGGAAGCCGAGCCCGGCGTAGAAGGGGACCGCGAAGTCCGAGGAGTTGACGGTCACGGCAGTCACCGCGGTTTGCCCCGCTTGAGTGGTCATCGCCGTTTCGGCCGTCCCTGCGCTCCCCCCCCTGCCTGCAGGCTCCGTTGACTCCGTCCCCTCCGGCCGCCGCAGCTGGCTGCCCCGCTCGTCTCCCATCCGCTTCAGGGCTTCGCGGAACAGCCCGCGCCCGATGCCCTGCCCGTGGAGCTCCGGATCGACGAACAGGAGCGACAGGTGGCTGCCGGACCGCACGGCCGCGATCCCGGCAAGCCGCCCCTGCGCCTCGGCCACCAGGACCAGCTGTCCCTTGCGCAGCCGGGCCCGCAGGGCGCGCGGCGTGTTGTGCCGCAGGAACCAGCGCACGCCGCGCGGACGGTAGGTGGGAGCAATGAACTCCAGGAAGGTGCTTTGTATGAGACCCGAGGCCGCCCCTGCGTCCCCCGGCTCCATCGGTCGATACCGGACTTCCCCGCCCATCGGCTCCCCGCGCCCCCGCAACTACAGCTCCCGAGGGGTGTCGCCCAGCTCCAGCAGCAGGACCCTCGAGTTGCGCCTGCGGTCGTACAGCTCCCGCTTGTCCTCCGGGAGGTCCGAAACCGTTCCATCCCGGAAGCCGAACTGCACGAACCAGTCCCAGGTCTGGGTCGTCAACACGTACAGCTGGCGCAGGCGGGCCCGCCGCGCCTGCTCGATCAAATAGGACACGATCCGCTTTCCGATTCCCATCCCGCTGTAGGTCTCGTCCACGGCCACCCCGGCAATCTCGCCCCGCTCCGGGGCCGCGGCGCTGAGGTGCAGCGCTCCGCAGGCGTGGATGATGCCATCCACCTCGTAGACCACGAACTCCGCCCCGCGCTCGGCCAGCTCGCTCTCCGTACGAGAAAGGAGGATTTCCCTGTCCACGAAGGGCTGCATGATCCGAAGCACCTCGGGGATGTCTTCGACCCTCATGGACCGTATGTTCTCGTGCTGGTTGGCGTAGATCATGGTCCCGGAGCCGCGGCTGGAGAAGATCTCCTGGAGAATCACCCCCTCGATCTCGCCGTTGACGATATGCACGCGGCTGACCCCCTCGGAGCAGGCCCGCTGGGCCAGACGCAGCAGCTCCAGCATCTCCTCGCCGCCCTTGTCCGCGTTCAGCCCGACGAGCTGTTGCGCCTGCGCCGCGGTAAGGTGCGCGACCCGTCCGTCCTCGCTCCTCTCGATCCCCTCGGGCAGGTGATAGCGTTCTGCCTTCACGCCCAGGTGGTTCGACACGAAGAACAGCTTGTCCGCACGCAATTCGCCGGCCAGCCGGCTGGCCAGCTCGTTGGACGAGAGGTTGTAGGGTTTGCCGGTGACGCTCCAGCCGATGTTGGGAAAGATCGGAACGAGCCCCTCGGCCAGGGTCTTGCGCACCAGCTCCACGTTGACCTTCTCCACCATCCCGCTCATCTGATAGTCGATCCCGCCCCTCACCCCCACGCTCCTCGCCCGCACCCAGTTGCCGATGACCGCGTGGGTGGAGTTTTCGGCCAGCTGCGTCATCAGACGATTGGACACGTCGAAGGCCGCCATCTTGATGAAGGGCACCGCCTCGGGGGTCGAGATGCGAACCCCCTCCACCGTGCGCCAGGGGATCTGGTAGCGGGAGAGGATCTCGTCGATGCGCTGCTTGGCCCCCGGGACGAGCACGATCTGGATCCCCAGACGGTGCAGGAGCACCAGGTCCTTTACCAGGAGGGGGAAGAGAGGATCGCTCATGAGGGAGCCTTCGATCTTGATGACGAAGGTCTTGCCCTTGAAACGCTGGATATACTCGAACACCTGGCGGATCAGCTCCACCTGCCCCTTGCGCTTCTGGGTTTCGATCTCACTCATGTCAGCTCTTTCTCAAAAATCCGATAGGTCTTGTAGATCTCCAGGGGGAAGTGCTTGAGGGAGTTGCGCATCGCGTGATTGGTCTCCACGATCAACGACATCTCCACCTCCCGGTATCCCAGGGCGCAGCAGCGGTCGACCAGCTCGGTGTACATGGCGACCTCCACCCCCCTGTTTCGGTATTCCTCCAGCACGCCCATCAGGATGTGGCGGAACCGGTCCGTCTTCCTCGCAGTGCGCAGAAAGGTGATGAAGCCGAAGGGGAACAGCCGGCCGTCGATCCTCTTGACCGCCACGTTCGCGTCGGCGATCGACAGGGCGAAACCCACGGGCCGTCCGTCGATCTCCACGATGTACGACAGCTCCGGGATGGCGATCTTCTTCACCGCCTCCACCAGCCGGTCGAACTCGCGGGGGGTCCACGGGACGTGCCCCCAATTTCGGGCCCATGCCTCCAGGAAGATGCCGTTGATGATCTGCGCCTCGCGGCGGACCTGGCGCGGGCTGCTCAGGTCCAGGGTCCTGATGCTCCATCCCGGCCTGCCCTTCAACCGGTCGCGCATGGCGAAAAGCCTCGGATCCACCCGGTCGCGGTCCGCCGTATAGCCCCTGTAGGCGTACCAGTCCACGGCCTTGCCGTAGCCGGCCCGCTGCAGGAGCTCGCCGTAGTAGGGGGGGTTGTGCACGTTCATGACGTAGGGGTCGGAATCGAAGCCCTCGACCAGGATCCCGATCTCGTCGTACACCCCAAAGCTCATGGGCCCCACGATGCGGCTCATTCCCCGGGAACGGGCGAAGGTTTCCGCCGCCCCCAGGAGCGCGCCTGCGGTCTGCTGATCGTTCTCGCACTCGAAAAACCCGAAGAACCCGGTGTCCTTGCCGTACAGCTCGTCGTAGAGATAGTTCAGGTGAGCAGCGATCCGGCCCACCACCTGGCCGTTTCTCCGGGCGAGGAACAGCTTGGCCTCCCCGTGCTCGAAGAAGACCCCCTTGCTGGGGTCGAGATACTGCCGCTGGTCGGAAATGAGAGGCGGCACCCAGTGCGGGTCATCCCGGTAGAAGTTCCACGCGGCGCGGACGAACTGCCTGCGTTCCCGCGCGCTGCTCGCCTCCCGCACGCTCACCTCCGCCATGGGCGCCCGCCTTCCGTTCGAGGGGTTCTCACAATC
>JAFGFV010000433.1 GCA_016930895.1 Spirochaetales bacterium
ATCTACCTGGTCATCACGATCGTGCTGTCCACGATCGTCGCGGCCATGGAAAAGCGCTTCAAGATCCTGACCTGAGGCGCCCTGCAAGGAGGTGAGTGCAGCCGTGACGGATACGCATATCGGCGAGGAGATCATCCTGATCGACGACGTCAGCAAGACCTTCCCCGGGGGGGTGGTGGCGGTCAAGGGTTTCTCGGCGCGGATCCGACGGAGCGAGGTGGTCGTGATCATGGGACCCTCCGGTTCGGGCAAGTCGACCCTGCTGCGCTGCCTGAACGGACTGGAGGAGCGGGACAGCGGCACCATCGTGGTCGACGGGATCCCCCTCGATGACCACAAGAGACACCGCCTGGAGATCCGCAAGGAAGTGGGAATGGTCTTCCAGTCCTTCAATCTCTTTCCGCACCTGACGGTGGCCGAGAACGTGAACCTGGCCCAGCTGCGGGTTCGCCGCAAGAGCCGCCGGGAGGCCGAAGAGATGACCATGAGCATGCTCAAGAAGGTCGGGATCGCCGAGAAGGCGGACAGCTATCCGGCCCAGCTCTCCGGGGGGCAGCAGCAGCGGGTGGCCATCGCCCGGGCCCTGGCCATGCGCCCCAAGGTCATGCTCTTCGACGAGCCCACGAGCGCCCTGGATCCGGAGATGATCAACGAGGTGCTCGACGTGATGAAGAACCTGGCCCGGGAGGGAATGACGATGGTGGTGGTCACCCACGAAATGGGCTTTGCCCGCGAGGTGAGCGACGCCGTGATTTTCATGGACGACGCGCAGATCGTCGAAACGGGGCCGGTGGAGCACTTCTTCACCAACCCCACCGAGGAGCGGACCAAGCTGTTCCTCAGCCAGATTCTGTGAGAAAGGAGGAGGGAGTCTGCACGATCCAAGGGCGAAGCATGATAGCGAACCCGCAACCTACAAACGAAACGAAAGGAGAACGAAGTGAAGAGAACCTCTAGCATTCTCGGACTGCTGCTGGTCCTGGCCGTCGCGGCGGGGCTGCTGCTGTCCTGTGCGCAGGGAGGCGAGGAGCCGGCTGCCGCGGCTGCGGCCGAAGAGAAGAGCCTGGTCGACGAGATCCTCGAGCGCGGCACCATGAAGGTGGGCGTCGGGGTGTTCGTGCCCTGGTCGTTCAAGGACAAGGACGGCAACCTGGTGGGCTTCGAGATCGACGTGGCCACCCAGCTGGCCCAGGACATGGGTGTGGAGGTGGAGTTCGTGCCCACCCAGTGGTCCGGGATCATTCCGGCCCTGCTGACCGGCAAGTTCGACGCCATCATCAGCGGCATGGGTGTGACTCCCGAGCGGTCCCTCAAGGTGAACTTCTCAGATCCCTACGACTACTCGGGGATGTCGATCTGCGCGAGCCAGAAGCTGGCTCCGGGCTGGTTCAGCCTGGAGGACTTCAACAAGCCGGAGGTGGTGCTGTCGGTGCGCATGGGCGGAACCCCCGTGGACGCGGCCAAGAAGTACATGCCCAAGGCCCAGCTGCGCATGTTCGACGACGAGAACCAGGCCTACCAGGAAGTGCTGAACGGCAAGGCCCACGCCTGCATCTCCTCGGCGCCGGGCCCCGAGGTCTGGGTCAACAAGCACCCGGACGTGCTGTACCTGCCCCTGAGGGGGGACACCTTCACCAAGGAGCCTATCGGCTTTGCGGTGCGCAAGGGGGACTTCGACTCCCTCACCTTCTTCAACAACTGGATCCAGTACTACTGGGACACCGGTTGGCTGCAGGACCGGCACTACTACTGGTTCGTGACCGACGAGTGGAGCGATCTGCTCGCCGAAGAGTAGCGCGCCAGGGGTGAGAACCGTGAGCCCTGCCCGCCGGGACCTGCCCGGCGGGCGCGGCCGCTTCGCGGCAGGAGCAGCGGGGCCCGGTCCCTCGCCCGAGCCAACGGGACGATAGACGTGTACAACCGGAAAGCGAAATTCGGAATCCTCGACCTGATCATCATCGCGGTGATCGCGGCCCTGGGTGTGTATGTCGCCTACCGGCTGCGCATCGGCCTGAACTACCAGTGGAACTGGCGGTCCATTCCCCGCTACCTCCTGCGCTGGGACGCCGAGAACGGACGGCTCGTGGTCAACTACCTGCTCGAGGGGCTGATCACGACCCTCAAGCTGAGCATCTGGTCCACGCTCCTGGCGATCATCCTCGGCACGGCCCTCGGGCTGTGCCGCACCTCCAAGAACCTGTTCCTGCAGCTCCTCGGCCGCACCTACGTGGAGCTCGTCCGCAACCTGCCGCCCCTGGTGCTCGTGTTCATCTTCTACTTCTTCGTGAGTGACCAGATCATGCCCATCCTGGGGGTGGACGGCTTCATCCGCGGCCGCAGCCCCCAGGCCCAGGCGGTCCTGGCCTTCCTGTTCGCCCGTCCCTCCCTGTTCACCCAGTTCGTCTCCGGGGTGGTGACCATCGCCGTCTTCGAGGGGGCCTACATCACCGAGATCGTGCGCTCGGGAATCGACTCGATCGAGCGGGGGCAGAAGGAAGCGGCCTACGCCCTGGGCCTGTCCTGGGTCGATCAGATGCGTTTCGTGATCCTGCCGCAGGCGATCAAGCGCATCCTGCCCCAGCTGGGAAACCAATTCATCTCGACCATCAAGGACTCGGCCATCGTCTCGGCCATCTCGATCCAGGAGCTGACCTTCCAGGGACGGCAGCTGGCCACCAGCACCCATTACAGCTTCGAGGTCTGGAGCACGGTGGCGGTGATGTACCTGGTCCTGACCCTGACCCTGTCGATGGTGGTGGGGCGCTGGGAGAAGAGCCTGAAGAAGAGCGACTAGCAGCCTCTGGGGCGATCGGCCCGGCCGCCCGAGCTCCCGCCCTCCTTGGTCTTGGACAGCCCCGGGATCAGGGTCTGGCTGCTCAGGATCCCGGGGATGGCCCGGATCTTCTGCTGAACGAAGTCGCTGATGACCTCCGCGTCCGAGCACAGCAGGTCCCGTACCAGCACGACCTTGAGGAGGACGTCGATGGTGCCGTGCACGGAGTGCAGCTCCCGGACTTCCTCTAGCGCGAAGAGCCGGTCCACGATCGCGCGTTCCTTCTTCGCGGCGATGTTCAGCAGCACGAACGCGGTCAGCTCCCGAAGCATCTCCGGGTAGTCCTGTTCCTGTCTTTCGCTCATGGTCTTGCGAAACTCCTCCATGCTCTCGGTGATCGCCCGATTGACCCGCAGGCCGAACCCCCGCCGGCGGTTTTTCTCCCACTGGTGGGAGGAGACGTACGCGTACAGGTCCGCGGAGGTGCGCCCGGGGAACTTGCCCTCCAGGCCTTCCTTCGCGATGATCGACACCAGGGGCCGGTACACGCTCCGGTGCCAGTCCTCGGCGGCGGAGGAGAGCGGGACCTGCTCCCCCGTGGCTTGCTGCAGGAAGCGCCGGTGCGCCGCGATCTGGCGAAGCAGCACCTCGTACTGCCCGAGCTCGGTCAGGTCGATCGCCTCGGGCAGGCCGGTGCGCTCCTGGAACTCCGCCCGCTCGCGGTACAGGACGTTCTCCCGGCTGCCCCGCCGGGGCAGGAACTCCACGACCCGCGCCGGGACCTCGGTGAAGCCCCGCTCCTTGGCCGCGGCGATCCGGTGATTCCCATCGACCACGAAGTACTCGTTCTTGATCTGGTACAGCTCCACCGGGGCCAGGGGCCTGCCTCGCTGCATGGCGTCGAGGACCCGGCGGTAGCGCTCCTGCGGACGGTCGCCCTTGAGGCGGAAGCGGCTGTCGAAGTCCCGGTAGCGGTTCACGCTGCCCACGATCCGCTCGACCGGCACGCTGGTCAGGCCGCGGTCGCGTTTTTCGTAGGCCTGCTCCCGCTCCTGGACGTCGCGAAAGCACTTGACCGATCCGCTGCCCGCGGAGGACGCGCCGGCGCCCGGTCTCCGGGACCGGCGGGCGGAGCGCTCAGCCACGGGAGGCTCCCTCCTCGACCTCGAGGAGGTGGTACCCGGAGGCGTTGATGACCTCGGTGTCCCCGATCCGGATGATCCGCTCAGCCGCCTCACCGAAGCGCCGGTGGATGTGCCCGTGGAGGAAATACCGCGGCCGGGAGCGCTCGATGAGCCTCCGAAAGCTCTGGAAGCCTTGATGGCAGGGGTCCTCCGCGTCGCCCACGTCCCTCGGAGGCGCGTGGGCCACCACGATGTCCAGGCGCTCTCTCCGGGGAAGCTCCGAACGCGCCCGGCGCAGAAAGCCGCGCATCTGGCGCTCCGTGTACTGATGGGGACCGCCGTTGTACCAGCGGCTGCCCTCCAGGCCCAGGATCGACAGGCCGCGGTAGCGGACGACCTGCGCGTGGATGCAGCTGCCTCCTCCCGGAAGCGAGATGCCCGTGCGCCGATCGTGGTTCCCGCGCACGTAGTACAGGGGGGCCTGAAAGGCCCCGGCCAGGGAGCTCAGGTACTCCGGGGGCAGGTCGCCGCAGGAGAGGATCAGCTCCACCCCCTGGAACCGGCTGGGAGGCTCGAGGCTGGAGAACATGGGGACCATGAAGTCCGAAACAGCCAGTATCTTCATCCGCTCTACCTTCGAAGATACTGCCCGCAGGGGGCCGGAGTCTTGTTTTTCGGAGCCGTTACGCCCTGCCCATGACCATGGCCAGCAGGGCCATGCGCAGGTAGACCCCGTTGTGGGCCTGGCGGAAGTAGGCCGCCGCGGGCAGATCGTCCACGTCCAGGGCAATCTCGTCCACCCGGGGCAGGGGGTGCATGACCGTCAGGCCCTTCTTGCCCTTCTCCAACAGGGCCCGGTTCAGGACGTAGCTGCCTTTCAGGCGCTCGTACTCCGCCGGGTCCTCGAAGCGCTCCCGCTGGATCCGGGTCATGTAGACGATGTCCGCCTGCAGCGCCTCCTCGATGCTCCCGGTCTGCCGGACCGGGACGCCCTTGTCCTTCATGTCACTGAGGATGTGCTCGGGCATGACCAGCTCCTTGGGGGAGCAATAGACGTACCCCGAGGGGCTGAAGGGGGCCAGGGCGTACGAGAGGGAGTGGACCGTGCGGCCGTACTTGAGGTCTCCCACCATGGCTACGGAGAGCCCCTCCAGGGTGCCCTTTTCCTTCTGGATCGTGTACAGGTCCAGAAGGGCCTGGGTCGGGTGCTGCCCGGAGCCGTCGCCGCCGTTGATCACTGGGATCCCCACCGCGTCGGCCATGAGCCTGGCCCCCCCGGTCTGGGGCTGGCGGACCACGATGCAGTCCACGTAGCCCTCGACGGTGCGCGCCGTGTCCGCCAGGCTCTCCCCCTTGGCAGCGGAGGAGCTCTTGGCGTCTGAGACAGTGATGCAGCGGGCCCCCAGGCGCTGGACCGCAGTCTCGAAGGACAGGCGGGTACGGGTGGAGGGCTCCAGGAAGATCACGGCCACCAGCTTGTCCGCCAGCAGGGTGGAGATCCGCTCCTCGACGGCGATCCTCTCCATCTCCGCGCTCACACGCATGATCTCCAGGATGTCCTCCCGGGACAGGTCTTCGGTGGTCAGAATGTCGCGGCCTTCGAAGCTCATGGTGAAATCCTTTCTTTGGTCTTGCCGGCCTGGTCGGCGCGGGTCTTGAGCTTGCGGGCCCCAACCTGGATGGCCCGGATGATGTTGACGTACCCGGTGCAGCGGCAGAGGTTACCGCGGATCGCGTCCCGGATCTGATCCTCGGTGGGATCGGGGTGCTCGTCGAGCAGGGCCTTGGCGGAGAGCAGCATGGCCGGGGTGCAGTACCCGCACTGGATGGCGCCCTCCTCCACGAAGGCCTCCTGCAGGGGATCGAGGCTGCCGTCTTGCTCGAGCCCCTCGACCGTCCGGATCTGCCCCCCGTCCGCGGTGAAGGCGAGCATCTGGCAGGAGAGCACGGCCTTCCCGTCCAGCAGGACGGTGCAGGCACCGCACTCGCCGATCCCGCAGCCGTACTTGGCTCCCATGAGCCCGAGCCGGTCCCGCAGGACGTTGAGCAGGAGCTCGTTGGGCCTGACCTCCAGCGCGTAGGGGCGGCCGTTGACCGTAAGGGTGATGGGAATCTGCATCATCGTCCTCCTGCTCTCTGCCAGGCCTGCTCCAGGGCGTCCCGTACCAGCACGGCCGCCACCTCGCGGCGGTAGCCTTCCGTGGAGCGCACGTCCGTGATCGGGGCAATGTCCTCCCGGATCACTCCGGCGGCCTTGTGGAACAGCTCCTCGCTGCCCCTCTCCCCGACCAGGGCCGCCTCCAGGGTCGGGCAGCGCACGGGGGTCGGGGCCACCGAGCCCAGGGCCACCCGGGCCTCGGCGATGCGCTC
>JAFGFV010000434.1 GCA_016930895.1 Spirochaetales bacterium
GGCAAGAAGACCACCTACGTGATCGGGATGCTGATCATCGCCGCCGCCTGCATCGTGATCTTCCTGCTGGGCCACGTGATCGGCCTGGCCTTCGTGTTCGTCATGATGTTCATCGCCGGGATCGGGCTGTCCACCACGTACCCCATGCCCTGGTCCATGGTCCCGGACACCGTGGAGTACGGCTACCTCCAGACGGGCGAGCGCCGCGAGGGGGGCTACTACGGCCTGTGGACCTTCATCAGCAAGGTCGGGCAGGCACTGGCCATCGCCTTGAGCGGCTGGATCCTGCAAGCCAGCGGCTACGTGCCGGAGGTGGCCCAGACCGCTGCGGCGCGCCTGGGGATCCGAGTGCTCCTGGGGCCGGTCACCGCGGTCCTGTTCGTGGCGGCAGTGGTGGTGCTCGTCTTCTATCCCCTCAACGAGAAGCGCTACAACGAGGTGCTGGAGGAGATCAAGCTCATGGAGGGAAAGGGAGGCTGACGGGCCGCCCTGGCGGTCGGGGAGGTCTCCCACCGGCCTCCCCTTGAGGAGCGTCCCTCAGAGCGTCCATCCGGAAACGCGCCTCGCCAGGCAGGGCTGCCCGGGGTAGACTGAGAGGAGTCGGGGAATGAGATCCCAAACCACCATGCTACAGGGAGGCAACTGCAGATGAGCTCAGCCCTTTCCGATGAAGAGCTGAAGAGGCAGTTGCTCAGGGCCCAGCAAAACGAGATCACGGAGTATCAGATCTACTCCCGCCTGGCCCGGGGGCTGCCCGACGAGCACAACAGCGCCGTTCTGCAGAGGATCGCCGAGGACGAGCGCCGCCACCACGATTTCTGGCGGGAGTACACAGGCCGGTCGGCCCGGCCGAGACGCTGGAAGGCCGCCTTCTACTATTGGGTTTCGAGGATCCTCGGCCTCACCTTCGGGATCAAGCTCATGGAGCGCGGCGAGGAGCAGGCGCAGATCAACTATGAGCTCATCGCCCGGCAGATCCCCGAAGCGCGGAAGATCGTCGAGGATGAGCACGGCCACGAGGATGAGCTCATCCACATGATCGAGGAGGAGCGCCTGAGCTACGTGGGCTCCATGGTGCTGGGGCTGAACGACGCTCTGGTGGAGCTGACCGGGGCGCTGGCCGGGTTCACCTTCGCCCTGCAGAACACCCGGCTGATCGCCGTGGCCGGCCTGATCACCGGCGTCGCCGCCTCCTTCTCCATGGCCGCCTCGGAGTACCTCTCCACCAAGTCGGAGGGCGAGGGCGAGCGGGCAGTCAAGGCCGCCATCTACACCGGCGTGGCCTACATCGGGACGGTGATCCTGCTGATCCTGCCTTACCTGCTGGTGGCGAACTACTTCGTGTGCCTGGGGCTGACCCTGGCCATCGCCCTGGCGATCATCTTTCTCTTCAACTTCTACGTCTCCGTGGCCAAGGACTACTCGTTCAGGCGCCGCTTCCTGGAGATGGCATCCTTGAGCCTCGGAGTCGCGGCGCTGAGCTTCGGAATCGGTTTCCTGATCCGCAAGACCCTGGGGATCGAGGTGTAGCGACGACCCGGCCGGCGGCGGTGGTCGGCCGCAGCGGGGGCGTTTGCATCTTCCGCCGAAAGAGTGTACAACGGTAGCGGCCCGGGGCGCCTCGCGCCCGGACTACAGGGGCACGGCGCCCTGGGAACAAAGCACCCTGATACGCCAGGAGAGACCCGCTATGGCGACAGATTCGATCCCTGACTCGATCCGCGATCCCCACGAGCGCAAGCTGCTGGAGGCCCTCGACCGCGAAGAGGTCGTGGCGCTGACCCAGAAGCTGGTGCAGATCGACTCGGTAATCCGACCGGAAACCGGCAATACGGAAGCCGAGGTGGTGGCCTTCATCCGCGACTGGCTGCGGAAGGAGCTGGGGATGGACCCCGCCGTGGAGGAGGTGGAGCCGGGCCGGGAGAACATCGTGGCCACGCTGGATTCCGGGCGCCCCGGGCCCTGCCTGATGCTCGAGGGCCACACCGACGTGGTGTCGGAGGGGGAGAGGAGCCGCTGGACCATGGACCCCTTCGGGGGGGAGATCAAAGACGGGCGCCTGTACGGCCGGGGCTCCTGCGACATGAAGGCCGGCGTGGCGGTCCACCTGGTCACCCTCAAGGCGCTGCTGCGCTCCGGGGTCCCGTACCGGGGGCGGGTCCGTTTGGGGCTGGTCTGCGACGAGGAAGGGATGATGATCGGGATCAAGGAGTTTATCCGCCGGGGACACGCGGACGACGTGGACGCCGCCCTGGTCTCGGAGCCCGAGGAGAACCAGCTGTGCCTGAGCATGAAAGGGGCCCTGCGTGCCGTGGTGCGGGTGACCGGCAAGATGGCCCACGGAGCCATGCCCCGCACCGGGATCAATCCGAACACGCGCCTGGCCCGGATCATCCTGTCCTTCGAGGAATTCGAGGGGCAGGAGATCGCGCGCTGCGGGGAGGACGAGTACCTGGGATTCCCGTCGGTGACCTTTACCGTGGTGCAGTCCCCGCCGCCCGGGCAGCCGGCACAGCTGAACGTCATGCCCGGGGAGTCCCAGGGCTTCGTGGACATCCGCACCACCCCCTGCCAGAGCCACCCCGAGATCCGGGAAGCCCTCGCGGGTATCCTGAAGCGACTCGCAGAAGAGGACCCGGAGTTCAAGGCGGAGATCGAGTTCATCGAGGATCGGCCGGTGGTGACCATGGAGGCGGAGGAACCGATCGTCCAGGCCGCCGTCTCGGCCTACCGGGACGTGACCGGTCGGGAGCCGGTCTACAACGGGGTGCCCGGGGCCACGGACGGCACCTTTCTGCGGGCCTGGAAGGGGGTCCCCTCCCTGGTCAACGGGCCCGGGCCGCGGCACATGCCGCACCAGGCCGACGAGTACGTGGAGCTGGAGGAGCTCTGGGAGGCGGCTCAGATCAACGCCCTGGCTGCGTACCGGTTCCTGAACCGGGAGGCCGGCGGCGGAGGGGCCGGGGAAGCCGAAGGGGCCGGGAGGAGCTCAAGGTGAACTACGTAGAGACCATCGACGACCGCGTGGCCGTGCGCAATGTGATCGTGAGCGTGTTCGACAAGCGCGGGCTGGAGGAGCTCGTGCCGGCCCTCCTGCGCATCAACCCGGAGATGCGCCTCTACTCCACTGGGGGGAGCTATCGCCGGCTGGAGGAAACCCTGGGCAACCGGGCGGCCGCGGGCGGAAGCCTGGTCTCGGTGTCCGACTACACCGGGCAGCCGGAGATGCAGGGCGGCCTGGTCAAGACCCTGGACTTCAAGATCTACCTGGGGCTGCTGAGCGAAACCTACAACGAGGATCACGCGCGCGACCTGGAGCGGACCGGGGCGGTGGCCTTCGACATGGTGGTGGTCAACCTCTACCCATTCTCCGAGACGGTCGCCCGGCCGGAGGCCACCCCCGAGCAGGCCCGGGCCAACATCGACATCGGTGGCCCCTGCATGATTCGGGCCGCGGCCAAGAACTACATCCGGGTGGCCCCGGTGGTGGACCCCGGCGACTACGCAGGGCTCGTGCGGGAGCTCGAGGAGGGCGAGGGCACTCTCGGCCTGGCCACCCGCTTCCGCCTGGCCTGCAAGGCTTTCGCCCACACCGCGCAGTACGACGCGGCCATCGCGCGCTACCTGGGGGAGCGGGAAGCGGGCGAGGTGGAGGGGAGCTACCGCGAGATCCGCTGACCCGCGGCGGCCGTGACGCGCAGGGCCGGCGCCGGCAAGGAGGAGTGACAGTGAGCATCAGGGATTTCAAGGCTGCCTACCGCACCATTACCGAGGAGCACTTTCCCCGGCAGATGGAGATCAGCTTCGGGGAGGGGAACCAGCGGCAGACCCTGCGCTTCGAGAAGGCCACCTGGACCCTCGAGGGCGAGGAGAAGGGCCTGCGCTACGGTGAGAACCCGGACCAGGAGGCGGCCCTGTACCGCCTGGTGGGGGGCAGCCTTTCCCTCGGGGAGGTGCACAGCATCCAGCCCGGGCGCTACCTGGCCTCGGACGCAGAGCTCCTGCAGTCGGGCAAGCACCCCGGCAAGATCAACCTCACCGACGTGGACAGCGCCCTGAACATCCTGCGCTACTTCTCGGCGGACCCCTGCACGGTCATCGTGAAGCACAACAACCCCTGCGGGGTGGCCCGGGCCACCACTCTGGCCGAGTCCTACACCCGGGCGTACATGGCGGACCGCATCGCGGCCTTCGGCGGGGCCATCGCGGTGAACCGGGAGCTGGACCGGGAGACCGCGGAGTTGATCGGCGAGCAGTACTGTGAGGTGGTGGCCGCCCCGGGGTTCGCGGAGGGCGTCTTGGACATCCTGGGACGCCGCAAGAACCTGAGGGTCATGCGCATCGGTCGCATGGAGCGGCTTGAGGAGTTCGTCGGCGCCCGGGCCCTGGAGCTGCGGACGCTGATCGACGGCGGCCTGGTGGCCCAGTGGTCCTTCGCGCCCATCACCCTGACGGTGGACGATTTCCTTCCGGCGCAGGCCACCTGGCAGGGCCGGGAGTACCGGATCCACAGGGAGCCCACGCCCCAGGAGGCAGCGGACCTGCTCTTTGGCTGGCTGGTGGAGAGCGGGATCACGAGCAATTCCGTGATCTATGTGAAGGACGGGGCCACGGTTGGAATCGGGACGGGGGAGCAGGACCGGGTGGGGGTGGCGGAGATCGCCCGGGACAAGGCCTATCGCAAGCTGGCCGACCGCCTGGCCTGGGAGGCGCACCGCAAGCCTTACACTGCCCTGCCCGAGGGCCGGGAGCGGGGCGCCATCGACGAGCAGGTGCGGGAGCGCCGCGGGGGCCTGGCGGGGAGCTGCATGGTCTCCGACGCCTTTTTCCCGTTCCGGGACGGGGTGGACGTGGGCCTGCGGGAGGGGGTCACCGCCGTGGTGCAGCCCGGAGGCTCGGAGCGGGACTTCGAGGTCATCGAGGCCTGCAACGAGGCCGGGGCGGCCATGGTCTTCACGGGCCAGCGGAGCTTCCGGCACTAAGGGGTCCAGCGCGCTTCCGGCTCGCCGCAGGCCGCTTGTTGACACGAACTTCGTGTTACGCTACTTTCGTGTCATGAAGAACGTCACGATCACTCTCAAGGA
>JAFGFV010000435.1 GCA_016930895.1 Spirochaetales bacterium
CCTCGGCAATCGCGAGGACGCGGAGGAGTGCACCATGGACATCCTGATGCGGGCGTTTCGATATCTCCACCGCTTCAGCCTCGACAGACGCTTCTTCCCCTGGCTGTACGGGATCGCCGTGAACCACCTCAGGAGCGCTTACGCGAGGAATCGGCGCAGGGAAGCCCGACGGGAGTCCTGGGAATCCTCCGCGGAGGCGGAAGTGGTGCGGGGAGCGGACCCTCAGGAGATCCTATCAACGGTCCAGAGGCGGGAAGCCATCCGGGCAGCCGTGGCCGCCCTGCCGCGGGCGCTCCGGGAGCCCATGATCCTGCACTACTTCGAGGAGCTGAAAATCTCGGCGATCGCGGAAATCCTGGAGATCGGCGAGGTGAACGTCAAGTCCAGGCTGCTGCGAGGCAGGCGAAAGCTCAAGAGAATGCTGGAGGATGGAGCAACCCCTTCCCGTCGGGAGTAGTATATTCAGGTGTCGGGAGATGGAGCCGAAGGAACGAGGAATGTGCGAACGCGTCGATGAGCTCATTCGGGGTTGGGAGCGCACGGGCGTGTTGAGCCCGGAGGAGCTTGCCCTGGTGAGCGAGCACTTGGCGCGGTGCCGGCGCTGCGCCGGCGCCTACGGGGCGCTCTTGCCGCTGCTCCGGCGCGACGCCGGCGGCACTCCAGGGCTTGGCGCTTCCCCGGGGCCCCTCACGGAGGGCTTCGCCGACCGGCTGCTGGGCCGGCTTGGCGGTGCGCTTCCCGCTCGGGCCGGCGGGGTGGCGCGCATCCCTCGGTGGGGAGTCTTCCCGCTCGGGGGCAGCCGCGTCGCCCGGTTGCACCTTGTCCTGGCGGCGAGCGCCGCCCTGCTCGTTGCCGCCGGTCTGGTGGCCTGGTTCTGGGGCTACCGCCCCCGGGGGGAGGAGGTCCTGGTCCGTTTCGAGCTGGTGGCTCCGGAGGCGCGCCAGGTCAACCTGGTGGGGGATTTCAACGGCTGGGACCCGGAGGGGCTGGCCATGAAGGATGCGACCGGCAAGGGGGAGTGGCGGATTACCGTGCGGCTGAAGAAGGGGAAGGTGTACACCTACAACTTTCTGATGGACGGGCAGCGGTGGATCGCCGATCCCGGCTCTTGGAGGCAGGTGGACGACGGCTTCGGCGGCACGAGCTCCGTTCTGGAACTGTGAGGCTTCGAGGCATGACTGGTAGCCCCCGGACACGCTTTCTTCTGGCTCTCCTCGTGTGGGGCCTGTTGGCGGTGCCCGCCCGGGGCGATGAGCTGGCTTCCTGGTTCGCCGACGATCCCCGGGCCAGGGCGTATGTCGGGCTGCAGGCGGAGCTGCAGGAAATCTTCGCCGCGGGGCGGCGGCAGCAGGTGCCCATGGGTCCGCTCATCGACAAGCTCCGGGAAGGAGCCGCCAAGGGTGTCGACGGAGCGCGTCTCTTCGAGGCCCTTCGCGCCACCATCGACCGGCTGGTCCGTGCGAGGTCCATCCTCGAGCGAGCTTCCGGAAAAACCCCCGGCAGCGAGGAAGACGTCCAGGCGGTCAGCCTCCTGCTGCTGGACGGCCTTTCCGAAGAGCTTGCCGATGGGCTCATTGCCGCAGGCCTGCGGGCCGGACGGGGGATGCCGGCGGTCCGGGCAGCCTGCGACGCGGTCATCAGCCTGGCCGCCGTGGCCGATCTCGGGGACCAGGACGCGCTGAGGGTAGGCGCCCTGCTGCTCGCCGGCAGCCTGCCCGCCTCGGCGTACGCGTCCCTCGCGTCGGTCTACCGCAGGGCCAAGGCCTCCGGCCTGGAGACCAGCGAAATCCTCAGCGGCGTGATTATCGGGACCCTCGAGTCCGGGGGCGGAATCGTGGCCATGCACGAGAAGATCGACCGGGGCCGGGCCGCCAGGGCCGGCGCCGGTCGACCCCCGCACGCGGGCCCGCCGTCGCAGCCGCCGGGGCAGGCCAAGGACAAACCCGACAAGCCGGAGAAGCCCGACAAACCGGAGAAGCCCGACAAGGACTGAGAGGGACGGCCGCGGCGAAGCGGTTGGGGGCCGCTCAGGGTTCCTCGTCTTCCGCCTGGACCGGTGCGCCCATGGCCAGGAGCACCGGCTTGACCTGGGCAGCCCGGGCCTCGCTCGTCAGGACCGCGAGGCTGTCGCCGGGGAGAATCTCCAGGCGCGGGCGGGGCAGCATCTCCACGGCGCCCCGCACGATGCCGATCAGGAAGCAGTCTTCGGGGAGCGCCAGGTTCCGCAGCTCCCTGTATTCCAGCGAGGAGCCGACGCGCACCGGGATGGTCAGGATCACCTTCTTTTCTTCGTCCCCCGGCGGCGGGGTCAAGCCCCGGGCCTGCAACGCCCGGGCGAGCAGGGCGTCGTAGATCGGGGGAGAGCGCAGCAGCTCCGCCACGGCATACGCCACCGCCGAAACGGCGATCAGGGCCAGCAGGTGCGACAGGGTACCGGTCATCTCTGAGATCAGGATCGCCCCAGTGATCGGGGCCTTGACGACGGCGGTGAAGAAGGCGGCCATGCCCAGAATGACGAAGTTCACGGTGAATTGGGGGTCCACGCCCCCCATGGCGGTGAGGGCGATGGCGGCCAGCCGCCCCACCAGGGCGCCGATCACCAGCATGGGCAGGAAGATGCCTCCGGGCGCCCCGGTGCCGTAGCTGGCGGCGGTGAAGAGCATCTTCCCGGCGATGAGCACGATCAGGAGAGAAAGCCCGAAGCCGCCCGCCGCCGAGCGCTCCACCAGCGAGTGTCCCCCTCCCAGGATTTCCGGCAGCACGAAGCCCAAAACCCCGGCGGCCAGCAGCGCCGCCACCGGTCGCAGCTCCTCCCGTAGAGGCCCGTAGAGCCTCTGGGAGCCCAGCAGCATCAGGTTGAACAGCACCCCGAGCAGGCCGCAGGCCACCCCCAGCGGCAGCAGGTACGGGTACAGGTCGAGGGGCAGCACCTGTTGGACGTGCAGGTCGAACACCGGTCGCAGCCCGAAGAAGTGCCGGGAGACCAGGTCGGCGCTGATCGATGAGA
>JAFGFV010000436.1 GCA_016930895.1 Spirochaetales bacterium
GGGGAGGGGCTGTACTGCGGGATCTTCATCGACATCTCCGAGGAGGAGGCAGCCAAGAAACACTTGCGCGAACTGCGGGCACAGACCCTCCAGCGGGCCCAGGAGGTGATCTCCCGGCAGATGAAGACGGCCCAGGAAATCGCGCGCCTTCTGGGGGAGACGACGGCGGAGACCAAGATCCTGCTGGTCAAGCTGATGTCGCTCTTTGAAGAAGAGATCGGATGAGGCTGTTCTACGAGTGGGGAACCAGGCAGGTTCACAAGTACGGAGAGGAGCTGTGCGGCGACAACATCGCCGTCTCCCGCGGGACCGACGCCGTGATCCTGGCCCTGTCGGACGGCCTGGGCAGCGGGGTCAAGGCCAACATCCTGGCCACCTTGACCACCCAGATCGCCGTGCGGATGCTCGAGGACGAGCTGCCGATCGGCGAGGTGGTGCAGACCCTGAGCTCCACGCTCCCGGTGTGCGACGTGCGCAAGGTGGCCTACAGCACCTTCGCCATCGCGCATTTCCACTCCGGTGGGAGCGCCCGGATCGTGGAGTTCGACACGCCGCCGGCGATTCTCCTGCGCCGAAGGAGGGTTCAGCCGCTGGCGTACGAGGAACGGGTCCTGGACGGGAAGGCGATCCGGGAGACGGAGCTCCAGCTGGAGGCGGGAGACTGGGTGGTGTTCGTCTCCGACGGGGTGCTCAACGCGGGGATTGGCGGGGTCTATCCCCTGGGCTGGGGCTGGGAGCAGGCGGCGGGCTACATGGAGAAACAGGCCCACCCGGAGCTCACGGCCGGGGACCTGGCGACCAGGATCGCCGAAGCGGTCCAGGAGCTGTATGCCGGGAGGCCCGGGGACGACGTCAGCGTCGTGGTCATCAAGGTGCGGCACAAGCAGGTGGCCACCGTGTTCACGGGGCCTCCGGCGCGGTCGGAGAGCGATGGAGAGCGGGTTTCCCGGTTCGTCAACCGGACCGGGAGGCTGATCATCTGTGGGGGCACCACCGCCAAGCTTGTGGCCCGGCAGACCGGCCAGCCCCTGGAGGTGGATCTGGCCACCGGGACCCGGGAGGTGCCGCCCATCGCCCGGGTCCCGGGGATCGACCTGGCCACCGAGGGGATCCTGACCCTCACGCAGGTGAGCAACCTGCTGAAGGCGGGCGCCGACAGGGGGACGGTCCAGTACCGCACCGACGGGGCGGCGGGTCTGTTGCGCATGCTGCTGGAGGTGGATCACGTGCACTTTATGGTGGGTCAGGCGGTCAACCCGGCGCACCAGAACCCCGATCTCCCGCAGCAGCTCGGCATTCGCATGTCGGTGGTGCGGGAGATCGGAGACGAGCTGCGCAAGCGGGAGAAAGAGGTGACGTTCGAGGCGATCTGAGGAGGCCTCGGACGGGAAGGGTGGAACGATGAAGGAAGGGCTGGTGCAGGAGATCATCGAGCGCTACGAGGGCGACGCGGGCATGCTGATCCCGATGATGCAGGACCTGCAGACCGAGTACGGGTACCTGCCCCCGGAGGAGCTCCGGAACCTGTCGACCCGGCTCGGGGTTCCCCTGACCCGGGTGTACGGGGTGGCCATGTTCTACTCCTCCTTCCGTCTCGCCCCGAAGGGGCAGCACGAGGTCACCCTGTGCATGGGCACGGTGTGCCACCTCAAGGGGGCCGGCCACATCTCCGAGGCGATCTGCGAAGAGTATGGAATCGAGCCGGGCGGCACCACCCCGGACCGGCTGTTTACCCTTCAGGCCGTGAACTGCGTGGGCGCCTGTGCGCTGGCCCCCGTGATGGTCGTGGACGGGAAGTACTACGACCACGTGACCCCGGAATCGGCGCTCAAGGTCTTGAGCGGCCTGGCGGCCCCGAGCGGGGCCGCGGCGGAGGGCGAGGCGGGAGCGGGGGGCGAGCCCCCTGCCGGGAAGGAGTCCTGAGTGAGCACCGTCGCGACCGAGAAGAGGATCCATACCCCCGCCGAGCTGGAAGCCTGGCGCGAGAAGGTCAACAAGGCCAAGAAAGTCAACACCCGCTCGGTGCGGGTGTGCATCGGCACCGGCTGCGCGGCCAAGGGGAGCCGGCGGCTGTATGAGTTGTTCTGCGAAGCCGCTCAGGAGGCGGCCAAGCACAACGGCAGGAGCGTCAAGGTCGAGGCCAAGAGCGTCGGGTGTCACGGGCTGTGCGAGCGGGGCCCGATCGTGGTGATCGAGCCGGAAGGGATCCTCTACCAGCAGGTGGAGGAGCCGGACGTGGCGGAGATCTTCCGGGAGACCGTGCTGGGGGGGCGGGTCGTGGAGCGTCTGCTCTACGAAGACCCCGCCACCAAAAAGAAGGCCACCACGGCCGATGAGATCCCCTTTTACAACGTGCAGCGGCGGATCGTCCTGGAGCAAAACGGCCGGATCGACCCGACGAGCATCGACGACTACATCGCCGTGGGCGGGTATGCCGCCCTGGCCAAGGCCTTGACGACCATGGAGCCGGAGGCGGTCATCCAGGAGGTGGAGATCTCGGGCCTTCGGGGCCGTGGGGGCGGGGGCTTCCCCACGGGGCGCAAGTGGCGCAGCGCCCGGGAGGCTCCGAGCGCCGATGGCGGGCGTTACGTGATCTGCAACGGCGACGAGGGGGACCCCGGCGCCTTCATGGATCGCTCGGTCATGGAGGGCAACCCCCACTCGGTCCTGGAGGGGCTTATCATCGGGGGCTACGCCGTGGGTGCGAACCGCGGGTACATCTACGTACGCAACGAGTACCCCCTGGCGGTAGAGCACCTCAAGGGGGCGATTGCGCGGGCCGGGGAGTACGGGCTGCTCGGGGAGGACATCCTGGGCAGCGGGTTCTCCTTCGACATCCGGATCAACCGCGGGGGCGGGGCCTTTGTCTGCGGGGAGTCCACGGCCCTGATGGCCTCCCTGGAGGGGCGCACGGGCGAGCCGCGGGCCAAATACATCCACACGGTGGAGAGCGGGCTCAACGGACGCCCCACGGTCCTGAACAACGTGGAGACCTGGACCAATATCCCCCACATCGTCCGGGAGGGAGGCAAGTGGTTCGCCTCCATCGGCACCGCGACCTCCAAGGGCACCAAGGTTTTCAGCCTGGTCGGTAAGATCGAGAACACCGGGCTGGTCGAGGTGCCGATGGGCATCACCCTCAGGGAGATCGTCGAGAAGATCGGCGGCGGGGTCAAGGACGGAAAGGGCTTCAAGGCCGTGCAGACCGGCGGACCCTCCGGCGGGTGCATCCCGGCGGCGCACCTGGACGCCCCGGTGGATTTCGACGAGCTGACGCGGCTGGGCTCCATGATGGGCTCCGGCGGCATGATCGTCATGGACGAAGAGACCTGCATGGTCAACGTGGCCAAGTACTTCTTCACGTTCCTGAAGAGCGAGTCCTGCGGCAAGTGCACCCCCTGCCGGGAGGGGATCGCCCAGGCCCTGCACATCCTGGAGCGCATTACCCATGGCGAGGGGGAGCCGGCGGACATTCCCAAGCTGGAAGCCCTGGCCGAGCTGCTCTCCGAAGCCTCTCTCTGCGCCCTGGGCAAGACGGCGGCCAACCCGGTGCTCTCCACCCTCCGGTATTTCCGCGAGGAGTACGAGGAGCACATCCTCAACAAGCGCTGTCCGGCCAAGGAGTGCAAGGGCCTGTTCCTGTACGAGATCGACCCGGAAATCTGCACGGGCTGCGGCATTTGCCGCAAGGCCTGCCCGGTCCAGGCCATCACCGGGGAGCGCAAGGTGGCCCACGTGATTCACCAGGAGATCTGCACCCGATGCGGCACCTGTTACGCCAAGTGCCCCTTCGGCGCGATCAAGAAGGTCTGATCAAAGAGGAGGTGAGTCGGTGCCAACCGTCACGATAGAAGGAAAACGGGTCACGGTCCCCCGGGACACCACGATCCTGGAGGCAGCCCGCCGGGCCCGGGTGTGGATCCCGACCCTGTGTCACAGGCCCGGCGTCGAGCAGGCCGCGACCTGCCGCATGTGCATGGTGGAGGTGTGGGCGACCCCCGCCGGAGGCGAGGGCTCCCCCGCCGGGGCGGCCGGCGGAACCTCCGGCCCCGGGCGGATGGTCACCGCCTGCAACTACCCGGTGCGCCGGGACATCACCGTGGACGTGAACGGCGAGCGGGCCACCCGCATTCGGCGGGGGGTCATGGAGCTGCTCCTGGCGCGTTCCCCCGAATCGGAGGAGCTCAGGGCCCTGGCCGCCCGCATGGGAGTGCTCGGGACCCCCTACCCGACGGTCACCGAGAGCCAGCGCAACTGCATCCTGTGCGGGCTGTGCGTGAGCGTGTGCGAGGAAGCGATCGGGGCCAGCGCCATCGGCTTTGCGGGGCGCGGCGTGGACCGGGCCGTGGCGGCCCCCTTCCGCCAACCGTCGGAGGCCTGCATCGCCTGCGGGGCCTGCGCGGCGGTGTGCCCGGTGGGAACGATCCAGGTGCGGATCCACGCGGACTCCGCCGAGGCGGAGATCTCACCCTTCAAGAACCGGGCCAAGCTCCTGGTGTGCGAGGAGTGCGGACGGCGCCTGGTGAGCGTGCCGGTGGCCAAGTCCATGTTCGAGCGGGTGGGGTTCGACTGGGATGAGTTCCGGACCTTGAGCCGGCTGTGTCCGGTGTGCAGGAGAAAGCACGCCGCTGCCTTGCTGGGCCATGTGGCCGGCAAGACCGGCGGCGGGCCATCCTTGGAATCAATAGTGCTTGACAATAGAGCGTAGGAAAGGAGCCAGAGAAGGTCATGTCGAAGATCATCGCTACTGCAGCAATCCGCGGAGCCCACGCCATGGTGGCTCGGGCGGAAGAAGATCTCCAGAAGCTGATCGAGAAGAAGGGCAAGGACACGGCGGTCGCGTATCCCAACACGGCGTACTACCTGCCGATCATGTACCTGTTCCTCGGTCAGAAGGTTCAGAAGCTGGGCGACCTGGAGGAATCCCTCCAGGAGGCGCGAAAGCTGCTGGGCCGCATCCCGGACAAGAACGTCTGGCTGCCCTACCTCGGCGAGACCCTGGACTCCGGGGTGGCCACCCTGCTCGCGGAAGAGACGATCGAGAGCCTCAAGTACGTGAACGGGTCCAACCCCGTGGAGGGGATCTGGCTCGGCTTCACCGGGGACAACATCCTGCGCCAGCAGGGAATCAAGCTGGTGGACGGGCGCATGCCAGGGTTCGTGGCCATCGCCGGCGCCACCAAGAAGAACGAGGACGCGGTCAAGATCGTCCAAGGCTTCCAGGCCCGCAACATCCTGGTGTTCATGGCGGGCCACAGCAACGGCAGGGCCATCGCCGAGCAGCTGGCCGAGGAAGGCATCGAGATGAACTGGGACACCTTCACGGTGCCCTACGGCAAGGAGATCACCGCGGCCATCCACGCCCTCAACTTTGCCGCCCGGTCGGCCATGACCTTCGGCGGCATCGAGCCGGGGGACCTGAAGGCGGCCAAGCAGATCCTGCTGTACAACAAGGACCGCGTATACGCCTTCGTCATGGCCCTGGGGGCGGACAGCAAGGCCAAGGGCCTGGACGAGGGGCAGCTCATCACCGACGAGAAGTACGCCACCGCGGCGGGGGCCATCAACTTCGGGTTCCCGGTCATCGCGGACGTGGCGATCCCCCAGATCCTGCCCACCGGGATCTGCACCTACGAGCACGTGATCTCCGGGATCAAGCTCGAGGAGATCATCAACCGGGCCATCGAGCTGCGCGGGCTCACCATCAAGGTCGAGGAGATCCCGATCCCCGTGCCCTTTGGCGCAGGCTTCGAAGGGGAGCGGGTGCGCAAGGAGGACATGCGCGTGCAGTTCGGCGGCAAGTACGCCGACGCCTTCGAGCTCCTGCGCACGAAGCCTCTGGACCAGGTGGAGGACGGCAAGATCGAAGTGATCGGGCCGGAGATCGACGAGATGGAGGCGGGAGGAGCCTATCCTCTCGGCATCGTGGTGGAAGTGGCCGGGCGGGAGATGCAGGAGGACTTTGAGAGCGTTCTGGAGCGGCGCATCCACGAGTTCATCTCCTGCGCGCACGGGATCTTCCACATGGGCCAGCGGGCGATCGTCTGGGCGCGCATCTCCAACGAGGCTTTTCAGAAGGGCTTCAAGATCAAGCACCTGGGGGACATCCTGGTGGTCAAGATGCACGAGGAGTTCACCCGCATCGTCGACCGGGTTCAGGTCAAACTCTACACGGACAAGGCGAAAGTGGCGGAGTTGCAGGAGGTCGCCAAGGCCGTGTACAGCCAGCGGGACGACAAGATCGGCAACATGACCGACGAAGACGTGGAGGAGTACTACTCCTGCACCCTGTGTCAGTCCTACGCTCCGAATCATGTCTGCATCGTCACCCCTCAGCGCCTGGGGCTCTGCGGAGCCTATACGTGGCTGGACTGCAAGGCCTCCTACCAGATCAACGAGCACGGGCCCAACGAGCCTGTCAAGAAGGGCGAGGTGATCGATCCGATCAAGGGGCAGTGGAAGAACATCAACGAGTACATCGACGTCAAGTCGAACGGCAACTTGAAGAAGTTCAACGCCTACGCGATAATGGAAGAGCCGATGACCTCCTGCGGCTGTTTCGAGTGCATTGCCGCGGTGGTGCCCGAAGCGAACGGGATCATGATCGTGGACCGGGATTTCACGGGCATGACCCCGATCGGGATGACCTTCTCCGGCCTGGCCGGGCAGGTAGGGGGCGGACAGCAGATCCCGGGCTTCACCGGGATCGGGAAGATGTACATCTCCAGCCCGAAGTTCATCTCCGGGGAGGGGGGGCACAGGCGGATCGTGTGGATGTCCAAGCAGCTCAAGGAGGAGGTGGCCGAGCGGCTCAAGGCCCAACTGGACAAGGAGGACCTGTCGGACCTCTGGGACAAGATTGCCACCGAAGAGGACGCCGAGATGCCCGACCAGCTCGTGGAGTACCTTACCAAGGTGGGGCACCCGGCTCTGGAGATGGAGTCGCTGTTCTAGACGGTGTCGGGCACCGAGGCGGTGTCGGGCGTATCGATGCAAGGGACGCAAAACAACAAGGGAAGCCTCGAAAGGAGTAGGAAACCATGGCGCTGACGGGAATGCAGATCTACAAGCACCTCCCCAAGACCAATTGCAAGGACTGTGGACTGCCTACGTGCATGGCTTTCGCCATGCAGGTGGCGGCCAAACAGCGGGCCTTGACGGACTGTCCGCACATGTCGGAGGAGGGTAAGAATGCCCTTTCGGAAGCCTCGGCGCCTCCGCAGCGGCTGATCAAGATTGGCAGCAACGGCAAGAGCTTCTCGATGGGTCAGGAGACGGTCATGTTCCGTCATGAAGAGAAGTTCCACCGCCCTGCAGGAATCGCGATCCGGGTCCCCGCTTCCCTCTCCGATGCCGATGCCCAGGCCCGCATCGCGGAGATCAATCAGCGGATGTACCCTCGGGTCGGCAAGGTGCTGAGAGTCGCCCTGTGCGCAGTGGAGATAGAGACCGCCGACCCGGCGGCCCGGGCCAAGCTTGCCGCCGAGAAGAGCGAGCTTCCCCTGGTTCTGGTGGGAACCAAGCCGGAGGCCATGAAGGCGGCGGTGGAGGCCGTGAAGGAGCAGAGGCCTTTGATCTATGCGGCCGACGCCTCCACGCTGGACGCGTTTCTCGAGATCGCGGTGGCGGCCAAAGTGCCGCTGGCGATCAGCGGCAGCAATCTCGAGGAGTTGGCCGATCTGACCACCAAGGCTAAGGAAAAAACCGAGGATCTGGTTCTGGCCTTCAAGGGCGAAGACGGGGAAAGCCTGCGGCAGCTTACCATCGCGCGCCGGGCGGCGCTCCGCAAGCAGTTCAGGCCCTTCGGCTACCCGACCATCGTCGATGTCAAGGCGGAAGGGTCGGAGTTGGAGACGGTGCTGGGGGGGATTTTCGCGGCCAAGTACGCGGGCATCCTCCTGGTGAACGGGATCGAGCCCTGGGAGCTCATACCGATCATGGTGACCGTCCAGGACGTGTTCACCGATCCTCAGGTGCCGAACACGGTGGAGGCCAAGCTCTACGAGATCGGCGGCCCCGGCGAGAACTCGCCGGTGATGTTCACGACCAATTTCTCCCTGACCTACTTCAGCGTGGCCGGGGAGGTGGAGCGCAGCAAGGTTCCCTCGTACATCTGCGTGGTCGAAACCGAGGGACTGGGAGTGCTCAACGCTTACGCCGGAGACAAGATATCTGCCGAGCTGGTGGTCAAGACGATTCAGGCTCAGGGAGTGGCCGACAAGGTCAAACATCGCAAGCTGATCATCCCCGGCCTGCTGCCGATCTTCCGGGCCGAGATCGAGGATACCTCGGAGTGGACGCAGGTGATCATCGGGCCTGAGAACTCGCGGGAGATCCCGGCCTTCCTGGCGAAGTGGCCGAACCTGTAGGATCGGAGGGCAGAGTCCTTCTAACATGGCCCAGTTCTCGGTCACCTTCAAGCCCCACGGCAAGACCGTCACGGTCGAGGCAAACACTACCCTTCTGCAAGCCGCCAACGAAGCGGGGATCACGATCAACAACCTCTGCGGCGGCGACGGCATCTGCGGCCGGTGCAAGATGATCGTGCACGAAGGGCACGTGTCGAGCAAAGTGTCCGCCAAGCTGACCCGCGAGGAGATCCAGCAGGGCTACGTGCTGGCCTGCATGACTCCCGTCAACGACAACCTGGTCGTGGAGATCCCCGAGGAGACCATGGCCAAGGAGAAGAAGGTCGCAGCCGGGGACGCTGCCCGCTTCCGGGATTTTGTCGGAGAGCTCGAGTACGAGAAGGAGCTCGTGCCGTCTCCCCTGGTTGCCAAGCTCTACCTGGAGATTGAGCCTCCGACGCTGGTCAACAACATTGCCGATCAGCAGCGGTTGGACGACGCCATCCACAGGGCGATGCCGTCGATTTCCACCCAGATGGGCCTCAAGATCATCAAGAACCTGCCTGCACTGCTCCGGGAAAACGACTTCAAGATCACCGCCACGGTGGGCCTGCGACGTGACATCGGCGAGGTCATGAACATCGAGGGGGGAGACACCTCGGACCGCAATTTCATGGTCGTGGTGGACATGGGGACGACCACGATCGTGGCGCACCTGGTGGACGCCCGTTCGGTGAGCACTATGGACGCACGTGCCTGCTTCAACTCTCAGGGCATCTACGGCAGGGAGGTGACCCGGCGGATGATCGCTGCGGAGCACGAGGGGGTGGAGGAGCTGCAGCGACTGCTGGTGGAGGACATCAACGGCCTCATCACCCAGCTGGCAGATGCCAACGGAGTGAAGCTCAAAGACATCACCGCCGTGATCTGCGCGGGCAACACCGCGATGGGGCACTTTCTGTTGGGCCTATGTCCCCGGAACATTCGTCGGTTCCCCTACGTGGCCTCTTCGGTGTCGCCGCCGCCGCTGCGCGCCGCGGAGGTAGGCCTCGAGATCAATCCCCGGGGGCTCCTGTACAGCCTCCCGGCCATCAGCGGCTGGGTGGGAAGCGACATCACCGCCGGCATCCTGGCTACCCGGATCCACGAGCAGGAGCAGTTGTCGCTGCTCATGGACATCGGCACCAACGGCGAGGTCGTGATCGGCAACAACGAATGGCTGGTGGCCACCTCCGCCTCTGCGGGCCCGGCTCTGGAAGGGGCCAGCGTGGCCTGCGGGATGCGCGCCGAGGGCGGGGCCATCGAGAGGGTGTGGGCCGAGAACGGCGAGATCCGTTGGCAGACCATCGACGAGCAGCCCCCGAGCGGGCTGTGCGGGTCCGGGATCATCGATCTGGTGGCCGTGCTGCTGACGGAAGGGCTGATCAACCGCTCCGGAGTGTTCATGCAGGACGCTCCGGGGGTCGAGGAGGTGGAGGGGCTGAAGCGCTTCGTCCTGGTGCGCGGGAACGGCAAGAAGGGCAGCCGCAGCGTGTACATCACGGAGAGCGACATCGAGAATGTGATCACGGCCAAGGCGGCGATCTTTGCGGCCATGAAAATCCTGCTCCGCCGCCTGGACATGAGCTTCGAAGACGTGGAGCGCTTCTACATCGGCGGAGCCTTCGGAGGGTACATCAGCATCGACAACGCGGTTACCATTGGCCTGATCCCCTCCTTGCCCCGGGAACGGTACACCTTCGCCGGCAACACCTCTATCAAGGGGGCCAAGATCGTTGCCTTCTACAAAGAGGCCCTGGCGCGAATCGAGCACATCCGGCAGAGCACCACCTACTATGACCTGATGGGAGCGAACGATTACGTCGAAGAGTTCCAGAAGGCCATGTTTCTCCCCCACACGGACATCGAGATCTTCCAACGGAGCGTAGGGTAGTGCCTCACAGCATCGCAGTGGCCGGCAAAGGCGGCACCGGCAAGACCACCATCGCGGCTCTTCTGGTGACCAACCTGGTGATGCGGGGGATGGTGCCGGTGCTGGCGGTGGATGCCGACGCGGACTCCAATCTGAGCGACCTGCTGGGGATGCACGATGTGACCTCGATCGGCGACATGCGCGAGGAGGTCCTTCACGCCATGAAGAATCTGCCCGCAGGCATGACCAAGGCCAGCTTCGTCGAAGAGGGGCTGCACGAGATCGTCGCGGAGTCCGAAGGCTTCGACCTGATCAGCATGGGCCGGGGGGAGGGGTCCGGCTGCTACTGCGCCCTCAACAACATGATCCGCAATTTTTCGGATCAGCTCACTCCCTCTTACCGATGGGTCGTGATCGACAACGAGGCGGGGCTGGAGCACCTGAGCCGGCGGACCACCCGGGACGTGGATGCCCTGCTGGTGGTCGTGACGGACAACCCCCTGTCGATCAGCTCGGCCCAGAAGATCCAGGCCATCACCGAGAGCCTGGACAACCGCATCGGCCGCAAGTACGTCGTGACCAATATGGTCGCTCCGGAGCGACTTGCGACCGTTCTCCAGCGGCTGAACGGCCTCGGGATGGAGCACTTGGCCGACATCCCTCGAGACCCGCAGCTCGACGAAATCATATTCCGAGGCGATCCTTTGAAAAATCTCGCAGGTTCGCCTATTATGGATGCAATCCAGACCATCATCGACACAGTAGGAGGAGAGCATGCAGATCCCTGACATCGCGGAAAAATGGACCTCCACGATCAACACGGTGACTCTTGGGGCTACCAAGGAGCAGGGAGGCACCCGGGGCAAGACGGTCACAGTGGGAGGCCAGTCGACGTTGCCGCTTCTGACCTTCGAGGGCCAGACGCCGCACAAGCCGGTGATCGCCGGATTCGTGGCGGATGTGGTGCCGGATTGGCCGGATGTGCTGAAGGATGCGATCGGCAAGGAAATCAACTCGGCCGTGGAATGGGCCCAGAAGTCCGTTGAGGAGTTCAAGGTCGACCTGATCAGCCTGAAGCTGCTCGGCGCCGATCCGGCGGGTAAGAACGCGTCCCCCGATGATTGTGCCAAGGTGGTCCAGGACGTGCTCAAGGCAGTGGACGTGCCGCTGATCCTGTGGGGATGCGGCGACGACGACAAAGACAACCACATCCTTCCGCCGTGCTCCGAGGTTGCCAAAGGCGAGAATTGCCTGATCGGTTCGGCCAAAGAGACCAACTACATGACCGTGGTGGCCATCTGCAAGGCCGACAAGCACAAGATCATCGCCGAGGCTCCGGTGGACATCAACATCGGCAAGCAGGTCAATATCCTGCTCCAGGATGCGGACTACGATCTCAAGGACGTGGTAATGTTCCAGACCACGGCAGCCCTGGGTTACGGCTTCGACTATGTCTACACGATCCTGGAGCGGGCCCGCGTCGCCGGGTTGAAGGGGGACAAGCTCATGGCCTGTCCGCAGATTTGCGACGTTGGCGGTGAGGTCTGGAGGATCAAGGAAGCCACCGTGGACGATGACGTGATGCCCGGCTGGGGCAAGCTTGCCCGGCGGGGACCGATGTGGGAGGCTACCTGCGGGGGCGTCTATCTGCAGGCAGGGGCGGATATCCTGATCATGGCGCACCCGGAGGCGATGCAGCTCGTGCAGGAGACCATTGGCCGCTTCTTCTAGGGTCCCACCCTGGTTTGCGGCTCGAGCCACCAAGAGAGACAAGGAGGAAACTGAGGATGATCTTTATCGGGGAACGCATCAACACGGGCTTCAAGGACATCAAAGCGGCGGTGCTGAACAAGGATGCTGATGTGCTCAAGGAGTGGGCGGTCAAGCAGACTAAGGCCGGAGCAACCTATCTGGATGTCAATCTAGGGGCGGTATCCAGCAAGACCGAGGACCTTTGCTGGATGATCGAGCAGGTCCAGGCGGCGAGCGACCTGCCGATCTCGATCGACACCAACAAGCCCTCCATGCTCAAGGAAGCGGTGCCGCTGTGTAAGAAGCCGCCGCTGATCAACTCCACCACCGCAGTGGACGAGAAGATGGACAGCATGTTCAAGATCGTGGCCGAGCACAACTGCTCGATTATCGGCCTGGTCATGGACGAAGCGGGCAGCCCCAAGAACGCGGACAAGCGCGTGGAGAATGGCGGCAAGCTCATGGCCAAAGCCATGGACTTCGGCATCAGTCCTGAGCAGCTGTTTCTGGATCCGATCATGATGCCCCTGAAGTACATGCAGGAGCAGATGAAAGAGATCCTCGCCGCCTGCTCCCAGTTCCAGATCTTCTCAGACCCTCCGCCGCACATCGTCTGCGGCCTGTCGAACGTGGCCAACGACACGAAGCACAAGAAGCTGATCAACCGCACCGTGGCGGTGATGATGGTGGCCAACGGTCTGGATTCCGTGATCTGCGACGTGACCGACACCGAACTGGTCAACGCCCTCCTGACCGCCGAGCTGGTGATGAACAAGCAGATCTACGCGGACAGCTACATCGAGGCGTTCAGGCCGTAAGCGCAGGGGCAAGGCCTGCGCCGGTTTAGGCGAAGTCAGACACCAGGCGGGCTGCGCCCCTTGGGAGGCAGCCCGCTTTTTTGTGCGCCGGCCCAATGGCGTCTTCGCCAGGGCGCACCCACTTGGGCGTGACAACCAGGCTGGTGGCCGGGATCGCCGGCAGCCATGGGCTGCTCTGCGCCTCAAACTCCTCGATCGGGTCTTTCCGTAGCGCCATCCAGGGGGCCGAGCGGTTACCTAATACGTGTAGCTGGTTTGGCGATCTGTTAGGTATCGGGGTTGACAGCGCATACCTAACACGGTACCGTTGGATCGGGCAGTGTTGGTTAACGACGATGGGCACCCTGCAAGACATCATGCGCGAGGAGCGCGAACGACTCGCGGAGTTGGCTGGTCAATACGAGAAGGAATTGGATCAACTCCCGCGCGGGTCGATCGCAGCAAAGAAGATCCGCAACAACTACTACTACTATCTGGCCTACAGAAACGGAAAGCAGGTGAAGTTTGAATACATCGGCAAGGAAGGATCTGCGAAGCTGGCGGAGTTGAGAGCGAAGATCGAGCGAAGGAAACTTGTCGAGAGCAGGCTGAAGCTGGTGCGCGCGAATATCAAGGAGTTGGCCAAGACACTCCGTGAATGACAACGCCACTCTCTTCGAAACCGTTCTTGATGAGTTCGACGCCGCAGGGGTGTTGCCCCGGCTCGTGCTAGTTGGGAGTTGGTGCCTTGCTGTCTATCGCGAGCACTTGGGACGTTCGCCGCAGATCCCGCTTCTGAGGACTCTTGACGTTGATTTCCTTGTGCCCAACCCGCCGGACAGGGGGGCAATGGTCGATATCCCCGCCATCCTCAAGAAGCACGGGTTCGACGAAGTTCACTCGGTTCTGGGCGATTTTAGCAAGTTCGTGCACCCGGAGCTCGAAATCGAGTTCGTGACTCCGGAAGTCGGCCGGGGAAAAAGCGGGCCCTATCGATTCGACGCTCTGAATATCGGTGCCCAGGGGTTACGGTACGTCCGGCTGGCGCAGCAATTCAACCTTGCGGCGCTATACCATGGGAAGACGGTCCGGGTCCCGGAGCCTGCTGCGTTCGTCCTCCTGAAGTACCTTGCCAGCTCGAAGAGACGGCATCCTGAGAAGCGGAGGCGGGATATATCGACTGCCACCCAAATGGCCGAGTTCATTCTCAACGTGCCCGAACACCGGGCGAAGCTGCACGATATCTTCGGCCAAATGCCGGCACGATGGCAGAAACGGGTGCTGGCAATCGTCAGCGGGCTCTCCGCCCGTGTGTTCGAAGAGCTGGCCCCTTGACGGCTGCGCAAGACCGGGAGCCGGCGCGGTCCGACTCAGGCGGGCTGAGCACGGGGCCGTGCCCTTCGGCGCCGGTCCCCGGGCCGTGCCGAACGGTCACCGAGCCCCGCCGAACGCTCAGCGGGTCCGCCCCGTCACCGAGCCGGATCGAAGCTGTCCTCGAAGACCTCCGGGCGCTGGAACTGCAGCGCATACAGCCGGCTGTAGAAACCGCCGGCGGCCATGAGCTGCTCGTGGGTGCCGCGCTCTACGATGCGGCGGTCGTGGAGCACCAGTAAGCGGTCGGCCCGGCGGATCGTGGACAGGCGGTGGGCGATCACGAAACTGGTGCGTCCCTGCATGAGCCGGCCGACGGCCTGCTGGATGTGGCGCTCGGTCAGGCTGTCCACGCTGCTGGTGGCTTCGTCCAGGATCAGGATCCGGGGGTCCGCCAGCAGGGTCCGGGCAATCCCCAGGAGCTGCCGCTCCCCCTGGGACAGGTTCATCCCCCGCTCGGTCAGCTCCGTGTCGTACCCCTTGGGCAGGCAGGAGACGAAGTGGTGGGCGTTGGCCGTCCGCGCGGCCTCGACCATCTGGTCCTCCGAAGCGTCAGGGCGTCCGTAGAGCAGGTTTTCCCGGATCGTAGCCGCGAAGAAGAAGGGCTCCTGGAGCACCACGCCCATGGCGGCCCGCAGGGCATAGACATCGTAGTGGCGGATGTCTGCCCCGTCGATCCGGATCTCCCCCTGGTCGACGTCGTAGAAGCGGCACAGGAGGTTGATGATCGTGGTCTTGCCGGCCCCCGTCGGGCCCACGATGGCGGTAAGCTCCCCGGGGTGGGCCTCGAGGCAGATGTCCCGCAGGACCTGCCTGTCCGCAGTGTATCCGAAGCTCACCGAGCGGAACTCCACGTGACCGGCGATCCGGTCCGCCGGCAGGGGCCGGTCAGGCTGGGCGATCTCCTCCCGGGAGTCGAAGACCTCGAAGATGCGCTCGGCTCCGGCCAGGGCGGAGTTGAACAGGTTGTAGACGTTGGAGATCTGCTGGAGGGGCTGCATGAAACGGCGGGAGTACACCAGAAATGCCGCCACCAGCCCGACCGAATACACCGCCGGGTTCAGCACGGCCATGGCCCCTCCGAAGCCGAGCACCAGGACCAGGGCCAGCCCGTTGACCAGCTGCATGGCGGGCATCATCATGTACGACGAGCTCTCCATAGCGATGGAAGCATCCCGGGCGGCGCGGTTGATCTGGTCGAACTTGCGCCGCTCCTGCTCCTCGCGGTGGAAGCTCTGGATTACCTTCATCCCGCTCACGGATTCCTCGATGGCCGCCGACAGGACCCCCACCTGACGCTGCCGCTCCGCCGCCGCCTTGCGCACCACCTTGCCGATGGCGCGCACGATCACCAGGAGGACCGGGACGATCAGGAACAGCACGAGGGTCATGGGCAGGTTCAGGGCCATCATGGCGATGAGCACCGCCAGAATCGAGAACAGCCCGTTCAGAGAGCTCGCCAGACCGTTGGAGATGAAGTGGTAGACCGTCTCCACGTCGTTGGTGAGCCGGGAGATCACGTCCCCGATCCCGACCCGGTCGAAGTAGGCCACGGCCAGGCGCTGGACATGGTCGAAGGCCTGGCGCCGGAGGCGAAAGATGATGCGGTTGGAAATCACGTTGACGGCCACCGTGCCGCCGGCCTGGGAGAGGAAGGCCCCCAGGTAGATCCCCAGCAACAGGAGCATCTGCCGGAAGAACAGCGGGAGGTCGAGGCTGCGCTCCAGGTGCTCGGTGATCGCGCGCCCCATGACGGTGGGGGCGACGGCGTTGAGGGCCGCGGAGGCGGCGATCATGAGCAGGGCCAGGAGCAGGAGCCTCTTCTCCCGTCCGAAGAAGCGCAGGAGCCGCCGCGCGGTGGCCCTGAAGTCCCGGGGCTTCTCGCCGGGGAGCGCCCGCCCGTGCATGCCCGGGCCAAGCCCGCGGCCCGGGCCCGCTGGGCGGCCGGATCCAGTTCTCGGGCCGGACCCCACTCCCTGGCCGGGAGCGAAGCCGCGCGCTCGATCACTCACGCCCCCGCCTCCGCCTGCGACGCTTCGGCGTTCTGGGTCTCATGGATCTCCCGGTAGATCCCCGAGGTGCCCAGGAGCTCCTCGTGCGCGCCCACCGCCTGGATGCGGCCGCCGTCCAGGACCACGATGCGGTCGGCCCTTCGCACGGCGCTGATCTTCTGGCTGATCACGATGGTCGTCCGGCGGTCGGGCAGGCCGTACAGGTTGTCGATGATCCGGCTCTCGGTTCGTAGGTCCAGGGCCGAGGTCACGTCGTCCAGGATCAGGATGTCCGGACGCGCCAGGATGGCCCGGGCGATGGCCACCCTCTGGCGCTGCCCCCCGGAGAGCCCCATGCCCCGTTCCCCGACGGGCTCCTCCCACTGCTTTTCCTTCTCCAGGATGAACTCTTCGGCGCAGGCCAGGCGCGCGGCCTCGTGGACCTCCTCGGTAGTGGCCTCCGGGCGGCCGAAGCGGATGTTCTCGGCGATGGTCCCCGAGAACAGCACCGTCTCCTGGAGAACCAGCACCGTGCGGCCCCGCACCGTGTCGAAGGACAGCGCGCGCACGTCCCGGCCATCCAAACGCACAATCCCGCCGCTTGCGTCGTAGAAGCGGCAGATCAGGGCCGCCAGAGTGGATTTGCCCGAGCCGGTGGTCCCGATCAGGCCGATCCTTTCTCCCGGCCGGATCTCCAGATCGATGCCGCTTAAAGCCTCTTCCCCCTCCCCGTAGCGAAAGGAGACGTTCTCGAATGCGATCGCGCCGCGAAGCTCCTCCAGGGAGACGGCCCCCGGCAATTCCGCCAGGCCCGGGCTGGTGGCGAGCACCTCCGCGATCCTGGCGGCCGAGGCGGAGGCCATGATCAGGAAGTTGAGCACCATGGCCAGCATGACGATCGGGAAGACGGCCATCATGGCGTAGTTGCTGAAGGCGGTAAGCTCCCCCAGGGTCATGGCGGTTGGGCCGGACGCACCGGCTGGCGCTGCGCCGATCCCGACGCCCCCTACCGCGGCCCCCCCCATCCGCAGCACCAGCAGGAGGGCCAGGTTCCCCACCAGCATGAGAAAGGGCATGGCGATGCCGATGAACACCCCGACCTTGAGCGACAGGGCGTAGAACTCATGGTTGCGGCTGCCGAACTTCTCCTTCTCCAGCACCTGGCGGGAGAAGGCCCGGACCAGCTTGGCGCCCGCCAGGTTTTCCTGCAGGGTGTTGTTGAGCCGGTCGAGGGCCTCGCGGACCTTCAGGAACAGGGGGCGGATCACCCGGGAGAAGAGCAGGAACACCACGAAGATCCCGGCCATGACCGCCGCCACCACCGCGGCCATCCGGGGAGCGGTCACGAACATCAGCACGACTGCTCCGACCAGGAAAAAGATCGCCTGGATCATCATGAAAAGGCCCATGCGGAAGAACATGACGACCATGTTCACGTCCGAGTTCAGGCGCACCATCAGCTCCCCGGTGCGGAAGCGGTCGAAGTTGGCGAAGGAGAAGGAGGAAACCTGGGTGAACAGGCGATTGCGCATGTCGTAGCCGGCGCCCTGGCTGGCCCGGATCAGCAGAATCCCGCTGGAGTACATGAGGACGGAGCCCGCCGCCGCGGAGAGCAGGACGGCGAGGGAGGCCAGGATCACGGTGCGAACGCTTCCGGCGGTGATTCCGGAGTCCACGGCCCACTGAGTCAGCCGCGGCTGGACCAGCATCACCCCGGAGGACAGGAGCAGCAGCACGAGCGCCGCCGCCATCCTGCCGGCGTAGGGCTTGAGAAAACCCATGATGCGGATCATGTCTTTCATGGTTCTTCCGGGGCCCGGAGCAGCTCGATGGACACGCCCGGAAGGGCAGGTTCGCCGCGGCCCCGGCCGAGCAGCTCGTCCTGCTCGAGCTGCTCGAAATCCCGCTGCAGGCGCGCAAGGCAGGAAACGATCCGCGCGGCCTCGGCCTCGCCGAAGCGATAGGCCAGGAAGCCGGGGTTGCGCAGGCGGAAGTAGCCGCGCAGGATGCGCACCGCCCGGAGCGCCTGGGCGAGCGGGAAGGGGCCACGCCCCGGCTCCAGGGCGTGCACGTGCCGGTGCAGGTTCTCGATGAACACGTTGCGCAGGAGCGAGGTGGCGAGGAAGTGCGCCAGGGCCCGGCCCTCGGGGTCGGTCCAGCGCGCCTCAGCCGCCGGCTCTCCCGGCCGACCCGTCCGCACCAGGAGCCCAGCGGGTTCAGGGACTGCCGGGGCCCGAGTCTGCCCGGCCAGGCGCCGGATCGTGCCCTCGATCTCCTGCGCCAGGGCCTGCTGGCGCTCCCTGGGAGGGCCAGCGGCGGGGGAGGGCGGGGGGATCGGCCGCCCCACGTGGACCGCCAGCCGGGGCCGGCGGAGCGCGAAGACCTGAGGCAGGGCGCCTACGATCCCGCGGAAGCCCATGGGGGCCACGGGCACCCCCTCGCGGTCGCTCAGCCAGGCCACCCCCCGGCGCGTGTCCTTGGCCCCGGCCTGCCAGATGCCGCCTTCGGGAAACACCCCCAGGGGCTGACTGGTCCGCAGGGCGGCGCGCGCCTGGTCCAACCCCCCGCGGTCCATGCTGCCGCGGCGGTAGGGGATGAAGCCGTACAGGTGCCCGAGCAAGCGGAAGCTTCGGTCCAGGGGTACGTCCCCGGTGCCCAGAAATACCGGGGGCCGGGGGGATACGGCCAGCATCAGGACGATTTCGATGGCCGCGTCGTGGTTTCCCGCCAGGATGCAGGCCCCCGTCCTCGGGATGTGCTCCCGGCCGTGGATCTCCGTCCGCGTGAGCAGGGAGACGGCCAGACGCGCGGCCCCGTGCAGAACGCGGCGGACGAACCCACGGGGAGTCAAGGCGGCTCAGCCCGGCTTGCGCCGCGCCCGGGGGCGCCGCCGGCCGTGATGCTTGGGGTGCGCCGGCTTGAGCTCCGGCAGCTCCCCGACCCAGCTGGCCTGTATGTGGTTGGCGCTGATCATGCCGCGAGCCGAGCGGAGGTCCCGCGGGGTCACGAAGGTGATGGCCGTGCCCTCCCGGCCCATGCGGCCCGCTCGCCCGGTGCGGTGGGTGTAGGTCACCGAGCTCCTGGGGAAGTCGTAGTTGATCACGTGGCTCACGTGGGTGAAGTCCAGCCCCCGCCCGGCCAGGTCCGTTGCCACCATGAAGCGGGTCTGGCGGCCGCGCAGCTTGCGGATCACGGAGCTGCGCTTGGACTGCTCCATGCCTCCGTGGATCAGGTCCACCTTCTGGAACTCCCCCCGGAGCTTCAGGAACAGCCGCTCGGCGCTGTCCCGGGAGTTGCAGAAGATGATGGCCTGCTGGATCGGCTCCTCTCTTAGCGCGGTCTCCAGGCCCTCGAGGCGGGCTTCCGGGGAGACCAGGCGGAACTGGTGGCCCAGGGACTGGGGCGCCACTTGCTGGGTGTTGAGCTGGACGGTCACCGGGTCGCGCAGGTAGCGCTCCGTCAACCGCCGCACCTCTTCCGGCATGGTCGCGGAGAAGAGCAGGGTCTGGTGCTGGTGCACCAGGCAGGAGAACACGAAATCGATGTCCTCCAGGAAGCCCTCCTTCATCATCTCATCCGCCTCGTCGAGCACGAAGGTCGACACTTGCGACAGGGAGATCTTGCCGCCGTAGATCAGGTCGATGAGCCGCCCGGGAGTGGCCACCAGGATGTGGACACCGCTTCCGAGCTTTGCCTTCTGGACCCCCATGTCGAAGCCGCCGTACACGGCAAAAGGCACCACGCGCAGGTGGGTGGCGATGCGGCCGATCTCCTCCACGTACTGGAGAGCGAGCTCCCGGGTGGGGACCAGGATCAGGGCCTGCACGGCGTTCAGGTTCGGGTCCGTGCGCTGCACCAGCGGGATCCCGCAGGCGCTGGTCTTCCCGGAGCCGGTCTCTGCCGTGGCGAGCAGGTCCTTGCCCGCCAGGATGTGCGGGAAGGTCATCTCCTGGATGGGGGTGAGGTCCTGGTATCCCATGTCGTTCAAGGCTTTCTGGATTTCGGGTTTGAGGTCTAGTTCGGTGAATTTCATGTTCGTTGGTTTTGTGTTAAGATACTCAAATGCCGCCGTGTTCTCAAGAAATTTGGACGAACTTCGGGATGCCCGCCTGAGCCCCAGTCATCGCCCGCGTCGTGCGGGACTGGACATTCAATGGAACAGAACCTCCTGGTGATCTCCAGGTCGGCAGAGATCCGCTCCAGCTTTGCGGAGGCCTACGCCCTGCTCGGGTACGAGGTGAGCGTATACGAAGAGGTCCAGGAGCCGATCCGGGAGCTCAACGCCCTGGACCCCGACCACGTGGTCGTGGACACCGACGGCCTGGAAAGGCTCTGGAAGATCCTGGCCGCCGGGCTGCAGCTGGCGCAGAAGCGCATCACGGTCATCCTGATTGCCAGCGCCATGACCCTGGAGGAGGCGAGCGAGGCGCTCGCCCTGGGGGTGAGCGGGATCATCATCAAGCCCTTCCTGCCGGAGTTCCATCTCAAGCGGGCGTACGAGATCATCCACCGGAAGCTCCGCGTCGAGGGCGGGAGGCTCCTTCCGCGTTACTACACCGGGAGCCTGTTCGACGGGGGGCTGACGGTCCACAGCCGGGACGCGGACAAGCTGTACAGCTTCGAGCTGGTGAACGTGTCCGAACGGGGAGCTGCGGTTCGTTCCCGGCACCCGGACACGGCCCCGGAGCTCCAGGAGGGGGTCCCGCTCGAGAAGGCGATCCTCCGCCTGGACGACCAGGAGTTCCGCTTCCACGGGCGGGTCGTGTTCCGCAAGGGGGGCCTGCTCGGCCTGGTGTTCGATCGCTTCGAGACGGGCGAGGCCAACTTCCGGCGCTTCCTCCAGAGGCTGGCCCTCAAGGCCTTCGGGGTTTCGGGCCTCTCCGGCCGCTGGTGAGGGCCTGCCGGGGCCTCCCGCGGCCGCGAGCAGCCGCGGGTCAGAAGGCGTGGACGGCGGTTGCCTTGAACGAGGCGTAGATCTCGCGCCCGACCTCGATCTCCAGCTCCGCTATCGATCCCTTGGTGACGAGGGACTTGAGCTCCGTGGCGCCGCTCTCCAGGTCGATCTCGCAAAAGAAACCGCGGTCTACGATGCCGACGATCCGCGCCTTCAGGCAGTTGCGCATGCTCGAGGACAGCGCCTGTGGGCTCAGCACGATGTCTTCGGGGCGGATGGCAAGGTAACCCCGCTCGGCGTCGATGCGCCGGCCCAGCTCGATCTCCAGCGCGTTCACCCGGGCCCGGGTGCCGGCGTACAGGGCGGGAAAGACGTTCTTCATGCCCACGAAATCCGCCACGAAGCTGGTCCGAGGCCGGCGAAAGATATCGTGGACGGCGCCCACCTGCTCGATCCTGCCGTTGTTGATCACGGCGGCGCGCTCGGCCAGCGAGAGCGCCTCGACGAAGTCATGGGTCACCATCAGCATGGTGACCCGCGTTTCGCGGTGAATGCGGCGCAGGAGGTCCTGGATCTCCCGCCGGAAGGCCGGGTCCAGGGCCGACAGCGGCTCGTCCAGCAGCAGAACCCGGGGATGGATCATCAGGGCCCTGGCCAGGGCCACCCGCTGCAGCTCCCCGCCGCTGAGGGTGGCCGGGTAGCGGCCCAGCAGCCTTCCCAGGTTCAGGGTGTCCATGAGGTTCTCGAAGCGCTCTTTGCGCTCCTGGGCGCTGACGTGGTGGAAGTGAAGCCCGTAGGTCACGTTCTCCGTGACCGTCATGTGGGGAAACAGGGCATAGTCCTGGTACACGATCCCGATGCCCCGGTGCTCCGGCGGGAGCCCGGTGATGTCCTGCCCGTCGATGTAGATCCTGCCGGCGCTCACCGGCACCAGCCCGGCCAGGGCCTCCAGGAGCACGGTCTTGCCCGCCCCCGTGGGCCCCATGAGCACGAAGAACTGATTCTTCTCGATTTCCAGGTGGACGTCGTGGAGCTGGAACGCCGTCAGGGTCACGGACAGGCCTTCGATCCGGATCATGCAGGCCTCTTGTTCTTGAGGCTGAGCGTCCGGATCACCACGAACAGGAGCAGGCTGAAGAACACCAGCCAGAAAGCCACCGGCTGGGAGTACTTGAGCCCGTAGGCTTCGTAACGCTCGTAGATCATCACCGGCGCGATCATGGGATGGTAGGCCACGATCACTACCGCCCCGAACTCGCTCACCGCTCGGGCGCAGGCCATGATGAAACCGATCAGGATGCTCCGCCAAGCCAGGGGGAAGGTGATCTTGAAGAAGGTCGAGCCCATGGAGGCACCCAGGCTCCGGGAGACCTTCTCCAGGCGCGGAGGTACGCTTTCGAAGCCGTCCTTGGCGCTGTTCACGAAGAACGGCAGTCCGACGAAGACGAGCACGGTGATGATGCCCGCCACCGTGCCCATGAGCCGTACTCCGAGGGCGTGGAGGAGCTGCCCGATCGGGTGCCCCTTGCCGGCGATGCCGAGGATCGCGATCCCCACCACCGGGTGGGGGATGACGATGGGCAGATCGATGACGCTCTCCACCACGTGCTTGCCCCGGAAGCGGCTGCGGGCCAGCAGGTAGGCCAGGGGCGTCCCCAGGGCAAAGCAGATGAGCGCCGCCGATCCGGCGGTGTAGACACTGAGCCAGATCGACCGCAGCACGTCCCGGTCCAGGATGGTTTGTTTGAGCATGGGCGCGCTGGGGGCCGTCATCA
>JAFGFV010000060.1 GCA_016930895.1 Spirochaetales bacterium
CGGGGCCCCTGGCCGGCCTTCTCCGCCTGGTGGAGTGTGGCCAGAGCTTCGTCCTGCGGACCGGCGCCCTGCTCAGGGAGCTCGCCCTTCTGCGGGCGGCAACTCCCGACGAGGACCCGGCCGGGCTTGCCTTCGGGTTCCACTGCGAGATCGCCCGGGGCGCCCTCGAAGGAGCGCGCTGGATGAAGCGGACCACCGGGCTTCGAATCATTGCCCTGTCCGGCGGGGTGTTCCAGAACGTCCTGCTCCAGGATCTCCTGGTGCCTGCGCTGCGCCGGGAGGGCTTCGAGGTGTTCCGCAACCGCAGCGTCCCGCCCGGGGACGGCGGCATCGCTCTCGGGCAGGTATATTTTGTTCCGGGAAACCTGTAGAGTAGATAACCGGAGGCAACAGGAGGCTGCCATGTGCCTGGCCATTCCGATGCAGATCAAGAGTCTCGAGCCCGATGGGACCGCCCTGGTCGCCAGGGACGAGCTGGAGGCCCGGATCGACGTCTCGTTGATCGACTCGCCCAGCCTCGGTGACTACGTCATCGTCCACGCAGGTTACGCCATCGAGGTCCTCGACCTGGAGGACGCGCAGGCCCGCCTGGACATGTTCCGTGCCATGGCCGACAGCCAGGGACGGGCAGACTGAGGCGGAGGTCTGGGAAGGTGGCCCGCCCGCAGGGCTTCGCGGACCGCGAGCTCGCGCAGGCACTGGTGCGGGAGATCCGCGAGCTGGCCGGCAGGGTCGGGCGCCCGGTCCGGATCATGGAGGTCTGCGGGACCCACACCGTGGCCATCCGCCGGGCCGGCATACCGTCGCTCCTGCCGGGCAACCTGGTCCTGATCTCGGGGCCCGGGTGCCCGGTGTGCGTGACCCCCACCGGGTACATCGACAACGCCTTGAGCCTTGTGGACCAGCCCGAAGTGGTCGTGGCCAGCTTCGGCGACATGCTGAAGGTCCCCGGCTCCTCGGGGGAGTCCCTCGCCAGCCGTCTGGGCGGGGGTCGGGTCCGCGTGTTGTATTCCCCGGCCGAGCTGCCCGGCCTGGCCGCGGAGGTCGGCAACTCGGTGGTGTTCCTGGCCATCGGCTTCGAGACCACCATCCCGACCATCGCCGCCGCCCTGCTGCGGGCCGAGGAGCAGGGACTGGAGAACCTGTTTCTCTACACCGCCTTCAAGACCGTCCCGGCCGCGTTGCAGGCCCTGCTGGCAGGTCGAGACAGGAACCTGGACGCCTTCCTCCTTCCCGGGCACGTGTCGGTGATCATCGGCGAGGCCCCCTACCGCCTGCTGGAAAGCCCCGGAGGAGTGCCCGGGGTCATCACCGGGTTCGAGCCGCTGGACATTCTGGACGGGATCCTGGCCGCGCTCCGGCAGGTGGCGGCGGGCACCCACACCGTGGAGAACCGGTACACCCGCGCAGTGCGCCCCGAGGGCAACTCCAAGGCTCGCCGGGTCATCGACGCCGTGCTGGAGCCATGCGACGCCCTCTGGCGCGGCCTGGGCACGATCCCTGCCAGCGGAATGAAGCTCAGGGAGGAGTTCCGCCGCCGCGACGCGGCCTTGGCCTTCGCCCTCCCGGAAATGACGAATACCGAGCCGCCGGGATGCAGCTGCGCCCAGGTGCTCCAGGGCCTGCGGGCCCCCCGGGAGTGCCCGCTGTTCGGGGATCTCTGCACCCCGGAGCGGCCCGTAGGTCCCTGCATGGTCTCTTCGGAAGGCTCCTGCGCGGCCAGCTACCGCTATGGGGAGGGCACGCCGTGAATCCCCGGGACCCGGCCGAACGGCTCGCTGATGGGGGCGGCGGCGGCAAGCGGCCCGCCAACGACCGCGTCGCCGGCGGGCGCATCACCTTGGAACACGGCAGCGGCGGGGCCCTGTCCCGGGCGCTCACGGAGGAGCTGATCTATCCCCTGTTCAGCGGTCCTGACTACCCGGAGCTCTCCGATGCCTCGGAGCTCAGCCTGGAGGGCCGCAGCTTCCTGACCACGGACACCTACGTGGTCGATCCCCCGGAGTTTCCCGGCGGAGACATCGGGACCCTGGCGGTCCACGGGACCTGCAACGATCTGGCAGTGTGCGGCGCCCGCCCCCTGTACCTGAGCCTGGGGCTGGTGCTGGAGGAGGGGCTCCCGCTGGAATTGCTGCGGCGGGTGCTCGCCTCGGTGCGATCGGCGGCGGAGGCGGGGCAGGTCCGCGTGGTCACCGGCGACACCAAGGTGGTGCCGGCGGGCAAGGGCGGAGGGATCTACATCAACACCGCCGGAATCGGGCGGGCGATCTCTGACGTTCGCCTCAGCCCCAGCAGGATCCGCGTCGGCGATCGGGTGCTGGTGTCCGCACCTGTCGGCGCGCACGGCCTGGCGGTGCTGGCGGCGCGGGAACGACTGGCGGTGGGACGCTCCCTGCGCTCGGACTGCGCGTTCCTGTATCCCCTCTGCAGCTCCCTGTGCGGCCTGGGCGAGGAGCTGCGTTTCATGCGGGACGCCACCCGCGGGGGCGTGGCCGCGGTCCTCAACGAGACCGTGGCCGGAGCAGCGCTGGGAATGGAAGTCCGGGAAGAGGAGATTCCCGTGGATCCGGCAGTGGCCGCCGCGGCCGACCTCCTGGGGCTGAACCCGCTGGAGGTGGCCAACGAAGGCGTGCTGGTAGCCGTGGTTTCTCAGCCGGCGGCGCAGACAGCCCTGGCGCTGCTCAGCAGGCATTCGTTGGGGGCCAGGGCCGCCGTGATCGGGACGGTTACCGACGCCCACCCCGGCAGGGTGATGCTGGAAACGGTCGTGGGAGGCCGGCGAGTGCTGGATCTGCCCCGAGGGCTGCTTCTGCCCCGGATCTGCTGACCCCCCCGTCAGCCGGGGGGACTACTCGCCGTGGTACTGGATCAGGGTATCCACGGGGTATCCCCCGAGGACCCGGTCGTAGTTCAGGAACGGCAGTCCCACGACGCCGAAGATCCCGGCGACCCGGGCCCCCGCCTGCTCCACGAGCGAGCAGGCCGCCTTGAGCGTCCCCCCCGTAGCGATCAGGTCGTCCACCACCAGGACGTCGGTGTCCGCGACCAGATCGGAGCGGTGGACTTCGATCTCGTCCTCGCCGTACTCGAGGGTGAAACGTGCGGTGTAGGTCGGGCCCGGGAGCTTGCCCTTCTTGCGCACCACTATGAGAGGAACCCCCAGGGTGTACGCCGCCGGTGCCGCGAACACAAACCCTCGGGCTTCGATGGCCGCAACCCCCCCGAGCCTCCGGTCCCGGTACCGCTCCACGATCCGATCCACGCAGAAGCGGAAGGCGGCCGGCGTGGTGAGGATCCCGGTGACATCGTAGAACAGGATCCCGGGCCTTGGGAAATCCGGGATCTTGCGGATCGCTGCGTCGAGATCGTACTCAGCGGGCATCTTCCGGGACCTCCCGGCGCTTCACCTGCTCGATCAAGCCGCCCAACCAGTGCCCGAGGTCGGCGGTCTGCGCCCCGGCCGGCGGGAGATTCAGGAACTGCCCTGGGCCGAGCGCTACCTCGCAGTCGGCCAGGGCCTTGGCGAATGCGTCCAGCGTCTCCTGGCTGCCCAGGGCGAACACCCCGACGGCCCGCGGAGCCAGGCTGATGCCCTTGAGCGCCCGGAGGATCTCCGCGAAGTCGCGATCGATGGGGACCTTGCCCTGGGCCGCGGACCCGAGAACCACCAGGTCCGCCGCAGTGAGATCGGGGATGCTCGCCTGGGAGGCCTCCTTGCGCACCACTTTGAGGCGCTCCTGCCTGAGCTGCTGGACGACGCGGTCCGTCACCGCGCTCATCTCCGGGCTTGCCGGGGCATATACAACCGCTGCCTGGTACATGTGGCGTGCTCCTTTGACGGGCTCCTGCGTGGGGCAATCGTAGTACGGAACGCACGGCGGGTCAAGCTTCCGGCCGGGGGCGGAACCCGACGGCAGGCAAGGCGGGACTACGGGTACAGGCGCCGGAAACCGTGCACCCGCGCTTCGGCGTTCAGCTCCATCCCCGAAACGCGTCCTTCGGCGAGAAAATGGTAGCCCAGCCCGGCGATCATCGCGGCGTTGTCGGTGCACAGGGCGAGGGAGGGGAATATCACCTCCAGCCCTTTCTCCTCCTGCTCCCGGGCGAGGCGCGCCCGCAGGTAGCTGTTGGCGGCTACCCCTCCCCCCGCCACGATCCTCCTGAGCCCGGTATGCTCGACCGCCTTGAGCAGGCGGTCCACGAGAATATCAATCGCAGTGGCCTGGAAGGCGGCGGCGATGTTCTCCGGGGTCTTGGGGTAATCGCGGTTCCAGAACTGGTCGAGCTGGTTCACCACGGCGGTCTTGAGCCCCGAGTAGGACACGTCGAAGGGGTGATCTCCCTTGTGCAGGGACGGCCAGGGGAAGCGGAAGGCCTGGCGCGCCCCGGCGCGTGCCAGCCTGTCGATGGCGACGCCGCCGGGGTATCCCAGGTCGTAGTGCTTGGCCACCTTGTCGAAGGCCTCCCCGCAGGCGTCATCGATGGTGGCCCCCAGCACCTCGATCGAGTCGAAGCGCTCGACCCGGACGATCAAGGTGTGCCCCCCGGAAACCAGCAGCCCCAGGTAGGGGTAGGCGATGCTGCGCTCCAGGTGCGGCGCGTAGAGATGGGCCAGGATGTGGTCCACCCCGACGAAGGGTTTGTTCAGGGTGAACGCCAGGCCCTTGACGAAGGACAGCCCCACCAGCAGCGACCCTATCAGGCCGGGGCGATAGGTCACCGCCAGGGCGTCCACGTCGGCCGGGACGAGCCCCGCCTCGGCCAGGGCCCGACGGACCACGGGCAGGATCGTCTCGATGTGCTTGCGGGAGGCGATCTCCGGCACCACCCCATAGTAGGGCCGGTGATCCTCGATCTGGCTCGCCACCACGCTGCTCAGCACCGCCCGGCCGTCGACCACCACGCTGGCGGCGCACTCGTCGCAGGAGGACTCGACCCCAAGCACCCTCACGGTGTGCCCCTCCCCTGCCCGACCAGTTCGCTCAGGGGTACCAGGCGCACCCCGGCGGGCCCCGCCTCCGCCAGCACCTCCTCCAGGATTTCCAGCATCTGGGGGTTGTAGATGTGGCCGATCAGCACCGCCGCCCCCTCGGCCCGGGCCACGGCGGCCCCCCGGTCCAAGGCCGACCTTATGGAGGACGGGTCGGTCTGGTTGTCGATGAACACGTCCCGCTCCAAGAACCGCACCGCTGCGGCGCGCGCGGCGTCCGCCGCCACCGAGTCCGGCGTGGTCCGGCTGTCCAGGAAGAAGCGCCCGCTCTCGGCCAGGCACTCCATGATCACGGCCATGACCCGCGGGTCCGCCGTGGCCCGGGAACCCATGTGGTTGTTGGCGCCGACAGCCGCTTCGAGGCCGTCCAAGTCCTCCGCCACGATCCGGCGGATCTCGGCCTCGCTGTGGGACGAAAGGACCGCACCCGGGCCCGGGTCCTCTCCGTTGACCGCCTCCATGGGCAGGTGCAGGATCATTTCCTTGCCCGCCGCCCGGATCAGTCGGACCGACTCCCGGGTGTACGCCAGCTGCGGGAGCACCGCGAAGGTGAGCGGCCCGGGAAAATCGAGAAACTGCCCAAGGGTCTCCAGGTTGTGGCCCACGTCGTCGATCACCACCGCGATCCTGGCCTTCGCCTTCGGACGCTCCGGCACCGCCACAGGCCCGGTTCCGCCGGCGGGGTCCTCGGGCTCACGGTGTGGCGCGGCGGACGGTGCCTCGGGCTGGCGCAGCGAAGTCGCCGGTGGTGTATCCCGGGCGGACTGCTCCGGCGTGCGCCCCCCGGTGAGGCTGTCCCTGCGGGGCGAGCCGCTGGGCAGCAGGATCAGCAGCGCGCCTAGACAGGCGGCCACCACCGCGAGCAGGACCACGGCGGTCCTAATGCGCCTTTGGCTGCGTTTCTTGTCCGCCATGGCGAGAATTGTATCCGCGCCGAAGCCTTGGTCAACCCCTGTTGGCGCAAGGTCAAGGAAGGGCAACCAAGGTCAAGCTGCCGCAAGCCGGGGCCCGTGCGCGCATGGGAACGCCGCGGGGTTTCGCTTGATGTCTGCGAAAGATCTCCCTATCTTTCAACCGGACGGGTGTAGGCAAGGAGACAGAGATGGCGAAAAGACACACAACGATCGCCGCTGGAGTAGCACACGAAGTCCCGACAGATTTGCGGGAAGCGCTGATTTCCGATCCGGACGCACTGGAGAAATGGAACGGTCTGACCCCACTTGCACGCAACGAGTGGATCTGCTGGACCACATCGGTCAAGAGGCCGCAAACCAGGGCCAACCACATCGAGAGAGTGCGTTCGGAACTGAAAGAAGGAAAACGCCGTCCTTGCTGCTGGCCTGGTTGTCCGCATCGGTAGGGACCTCGTAGCGGCAGGCTCAGCTGTCTCGACAGGCTGCTAGTGGAAGATGTAGTCGCTGAGCTCCGCCGCGGCTTCCCGCAGCTTCCGCAGAGCCCGGATCTCGATCTGCCGAACCGTTTCGGGAGAGATCCCCATCTCATCGCCGATCTTCTTGAGGGTGTACTTCTTTCCTCCGAAGAAGGCAAAGCGTCGCAAGAGGATCTGTTTCTCCTTCTCCTTGAGGGTCTCCAGGAAACTCAGGGTGCGCTCCCTCAGGCTGTTCTCCATGAGCTGGCGCTCCGGGAGGTAAGAGCGATCCTCGATGAGGTCCTGGAGCGTGCCTCCGTCCTCCTGCGTGGGGCCGTCGAGGGAAACCACGGCGGTGGAAAGGTGGACGATGGTCTCCACTTCCTTCTCCTTAAGTCCCAGCTCCGCGGCGATTTCTTCATTGTTGGGCGTGCGCTTGAGCTGCTGCGACAGGGTGTTGTAGGCCTTGTTGATCTTGCGCAGCTTCTCTTCCTTGCGGTGCGGAAGGCGGATCACCCGGCGCTTGTTCGACAGGGCGCGAACGATCGACTGCTTGATCCACCAGGAGGCGTACGTGCTGAAACGCACGTGCTTGCGGTAGTCATACTTGGAGGCCGCCTTGATCAGACCCAGGTTCCCCTCCTGGATCAGGTCCAGCAGGGCGACGTCCTTGGTGATGTACTTCTTGGCGATCCGCACCACCAGGCGCAGGTTCGCCGTGATGAGCTTCTGGCGCGCCTCCTCGTCGCCGGACAGGACTCGCCTGGACAGCTCCAGCTCCTCCTCGAAGCTCAGCAGTTCCGAGCGCTTGATCTGGTCGAAGTAGCTCTTGAGGCTGTCTTCTCTCGGACTTGCCACGGCGGACCTGGTAGCCATCTCTGCTCCCATCCTCTCACAAGGAAGTGAAGCAAGAAACGTGCCAACCTCCCTATTCAGAATCTGAGCTGTAATTCTCGATACAGCCGGTAATTAATTTCCGGCCGGTGCAGCCGGCTTGGTGGGATTTGATTTCGTATACTTTAGGATACCATCTACCCCCACTCCTGTGCACAAAAGTGCTCAACTTTCCGTGGACAGCTGCCTGACGATCAGGTCCGCCAGCCCGAACTGAGCCGTCTGCGCCATCTTCTTGGCGTACTCGTCGTACAGCATGTCCTCGAAGAACTCTTCCGCCATCCCTCCGTCCAGCATCCCGCTCTTGGCCACGCTCTTGCGCATGGCGTTCAGCATCTGCTTGATCAGGATCGCTTCGAACTCCAGCGAGACCTGATACAGCTTGCTCGAGCGGTCCACCCCGCGGCGGGCCCCCACCGAACCACGAGAAGCGGCAGCGGTGGTCGAGCTGCGGGCGGCCGCGGCGGCCGCCTCTCGTGCACGGCCGACGGACGGGTCCGGGAGATACGCCCCGGACGACAGGATCTCCATGGTTCCCTCTCTCCCCTACATGATCACGAGCTTGCCGTACAAAGCGCCCGCCTTGTCGATGGCCTGGATGATGGGAATGATCGCCTCGGTGCCCAAGCCGATGGCGCGCAGGGTGTCCACCAGCTCCTCCACCGTGGTCGATTCGCCGAACAGGAAGTGCTGGTCCTCCAGCTCCTGGCTGGTGGCTGCCATCCGCCCGTAGTAGCCCGCGTACGGGCTCACGCCTCCCACGCTTACGCTCACGTCCCGGTAGGAGACTGCGACCTTGCCGACGCGCACGCGCTCGCCGAAGATGATGACCCCCGAAGCCGAGTCGATCACCACGCGGCCCGAAGGGTCCGGGGTCACTTCCACCGACTCCAGCTCCGCCACGAACCCCACCGGGTCCTCCCGCCGCTGTTCGGGGATCTGGATCTCGATGCGCGCCGGGTCCACCGCCCGCAGCGAGATCTCCCCGAACGCTCCCCGCAGCGCCTCCGCCACGCTGTTCGCGGTCACGAAATCGGGGTGCCGCAGCAGAATCGAAACCGTGTGTTCCTGCAAGAAGCTGGAGACGATCGAGC
>JAFGFV010000437.1 GCA_016930895.1 Spirochaetales bacterium
CTTAGCGTGCTTCGCGGCCTCCGGCGAAGAAATACGCGCGCCGGGTGACGAGTGGGCTGCTCAGGAAGGATCAGCGGCACTCAAGCGGACGGGCGCCGCGCGCATTCGAGCGACGGCCGCCGCAGCCCGTCGGGGGCGGCTCAGTCCCCGGTCAGTCCCCTCCGTCTTCCGACGGTTCCGGCGCCCCCATGGCCAGGAGCACGGGCTTGACCCGGGAGGCCCGGGCTTCGCTGGTCAGGACTGCCAGGCTGTCCCCGGGAAGGATCTCGAGGCCTGGTCGGGGCAGCATCTCGACCGAACCCCGCACGATCCCAACCAAGAAACAGTCCTCGGGAAGCAGCAGGTTGCGCAGCTCTCTGTGCTCGAGCGAAGAGCCGACACGAACCGGTATGGTCAGGATCACCTTCGTCTCTTCGTCTCCGGGCGGAGGGGTCAGTCCCCGGGCCTGCAGAGCCCGCGCGAGGAGCGCATCGTAGACCGCGGGGGAACGCAGCAGCTCCGCCACGGCATACGCCACCGCCGACACCGCGATCAGGGACAGCAGATGGAACAAGGTGCCGGTCATCTCGGAGATCAGGATCGCTCCGGTGATCGGCGCCTTGACCACGGCGGTGAAGAAGGCCGCCATGCCCAAGATGACGAAGTTCACGGTGAACTGGGGGTCCACGCCTCCCAGCGCGGTGAAGACTACGGCGGCCAGCCTGCCCACCAGCGCACCGATCACGAGCATGGGCAGAAAGATGCCTCCAGGGGCCCCGGTGCCGTAGCTGGCCGAGGTGAAGAGCATCTTCCCGGCGATGAGCACGATCAGGAGGGAGAGTCCCACAGCACCGGCCGCGGAGCGCTCGACCAGCGAGTGGCCTCCTCCCAAGACCTCGGGCAGCACGAAGCCCAGCACCCCGGCGGCGAGCAGCGCTGCCACCGGCCGAAGCTCCTCCCGCAGGGGCCCGTAGAGCTTCTGAGAGCCGCGGAGCATCAGGTTGAACAGGGACCCCAGGAGCCCGCAGGCGATCCCCAGGGGCAGGAGGTAGGGGTACAGCTCGAGGGGCAGGATCTGTTGAACCTGCAGGTCGAACACCGGACGCAGGCCGAAGAAGTGACGGGAGACCAGGTCGGCGGAGATCGAGGAGATCATCAGGCAGGTGAGCATCACCGGGGAGAAGCTCTTGTGCAGCTCCTCGAGGGCGAACAGGACCCCTGCCAGGGGGGCGTTGAAGGCGGCGGCCAGACCGGCGCCGGCCCCCGCACTGACCAGGTACCGCTGCTCCAACGACGGAAAGCTCGCACGCCGGCTGAACCCCTCGCCGACCTGCGCTCCCAGTTGGATCGAGGGACCCTCCCTGCCCAGGGAAAGCCCGGCTGCGATGGCCATGCACCCGCCGGAGAACTTGAACAGCAGTTCCTTGAACCACTGCTGCATTCGCACCTGCCGCATCAGCACGGCCTTGACCTGAGGGATGCCGCTGCCGCGGATCATCCAGGAGCGCTTGACCATCCAGCCCAGCAGGACCCCGATGCCCGCGAGCAGAACGAACCAACCGGCGGTGTAGGGCCAGGGTGAGCGCCGGAGCAACCCGTACACGAGGGCCCGGAGCTCCTCGAGCTCGTTGAGCGCCAGGCGATAGCCCACCACCACCATCCCGGTGGCAAGCCCCACCCCGATGCACTTCAGGTACAGCCGCTTCTTGCTGCCCTGCCACTTGGTGATCGTCTGAAGAATGCTCGCGCTGCGCATCGACGTTCCGGTTTGCGACCCAGGCCAGCATAAGCATCGGAAGGGGGAAGGGCAAGGGCGGAGGCCGCGGTTGCGTGGGAACGCGGAAACCGGTTTTCTGTACGGCGCTGACCGGCGGGCACGAGAGATGGTCCATTCCCGTAACCCAGGGCGAGAAACCGGCCCTTCGAGGAGTCCGCACCGATCTTGTCACGGGCGCATGGCTTCTGGGGGCCGCTCCGGCGCGTCGGCGGCCGTTTCCGCGGAAACGTCCGGGCTATCGCGGGCTGGCGGGGCCTGGTCGGCCATCCGCCGCGCCCTGAAACCAACCTGCCTCGGTTAGGTGCCGTGAGAGCCGTGTGCGCCGTGTCGTGAAATTTCAGTGGCTGGACGGACCCAACTCAGGGGGCTGGCTCACCGTCCCCGACCACCCGTTGGATGCAGCGGTAGAGGGCGTCCCGCAGCGCTTTTTCCCGGGGATCGTCGTGGGAGAACGCCCCCATCTTGATCATAGCGTAGCCGTATCCCACCTCGAGGTCCGGGTCTGCGAAGCCGAAAGAGCCCCCCGCGCCGGGGGCGCCAAACGAGCGGCGGCTGGAGCCGAAGTCCACGGCCGGAGATGAGCGGGTAAACCCCAAAGCGTACCACGTGTCGAAGCGCAGCACTTCGTCCTTGGCCCCGGCGGGCGGGGTGAGCGGCTCCGCGCTGATCAGCTCGAGGGTCCGGGGCTCGAGGCCCAGGATCTTGCCGCCGGTGGCGAACTCGCTGTAGGCATGGGCCACGGCCCGCACCTGACCGATTCCGTTGCCCGAGGGCTGCTCAACCGAGCGGGAGAACCGGTCATTGAGCTCGTAGCCATCCGGATGGCTGCGGCTGCGAGGGACCGGGATGTTCAGGGTCCGCCAGAACAGCGACTTGCGGTCGAACAGGCTCTTGCGGAACTCCCTGGGCAGCTTGCTCAAGGCCGGCAGGGCGCTTGCCGGCTTGAGCGGGACCAGGCTGGCGACTCGGCTGTCGGGAACCTCGGGAGGCAGGCCGATGTAGAACTCGATTCCCAGCGGGGCGGCGATTTCCTCCTGGAAGAAGCGCCCCAGGCTGCGGTGGGCCGGATCTACCCGTCGGATCAGCTCGTTCATGTAGAAGCCGATCGTGGCTCCGTGGTACCCGTGGCGTTCCCCCGGAGGCCAGAGAGGCACCTGTCGAGCCAGGAGTGCGGCCATGGCGTCCAGGTCGGCCAGGCGCTGCACGGGAAGCGGCTCGTCAAGCAGGACGAGCCCCGCCTCGTGAGCCAGGAGTTGCCGGACCGTGATTCCCCCCTTGCCGCCCTCGACGAACTCGGGCCAGTACGTGCTGACCTTTTCCTCGTAGTCCAGCCAGCCGCGGGAGTGGGCCAGGGCCAGGGTCATGGCCGACAGCCCCTTGGTGGAGGACATGACCATGACGAGGGTGTCTTCGCCCCACGGCTCGCGGGTTTTGACGTCCCGGTAGCCACCCCAAAGGTCGACGACCTTCTGCCCCTTCCAGTACGCGCATACCGCCGCCCCGACTTCGCCGCGCTTGGCGAAGTTCCGAAGGAACTCCTCCCGCACCTCCTCGAAGCCAGGGGCGACGTAGCCATGGATCATCGAAGGGGGCACTCGCGGGCTCGAGCTGCAGGCGGTCGCCAGTGCTGAAAGCGTGGCCACCGCCAGGGCGGCGCCCAGGCGGGCGGGGGGAGAGGAGTGAACGGAGCGGCGGGAAGCCGGCGGGAGCTGCAAGTGGCGGCGCGTCTCAGGTTCTCCTTGTTGGCGGTGATCGTATCGGGGTGCAGCCAGGCAGTCAACGGTGTTGGACGCATCCCCGCCCTGCCAGCATCGACCCTCCCCCGGCGCGCCGTCAAGGCGTGGTCTTGACAATAGCCCGCAGGTTTCCGATATTCGATCTGCCGGCTCATTCGTGAATCTCAATATAAGGAAAGCAATATGAGCAAGATCCTGATCGTCGGAGGAGTGGCCGGGGGAGCGAGCACCGCGGCGCGCCTACGCCGAATGGACGAGCACGCCGAGATCGTGCTCTTCGAGCGGGGCCGCTACATTTCCTATGCCAACTGTGGTCTGCCGTACTACATCGGCGGGGTAATCGCCGAGCGGGACCGGCTGTTCGTGCAGACCCCGGAGAGCTTCTCCGCCCGGTTCCGCATCGACGTGCGGGTGCTCTCGGAGGTGACCCGCCTGGATCTCGAGGCGCGCCGGGTCGAGGTGCGGAACCTCGAAACCGGGGAGAGTTACACCGAGAGCTACGACAAGCTGGTGCTTTCCCCGGGCGCGGAGCCCGTCAAGCCCCCGATTCCCGGCATCGATCAGGCGGGGATCTTCACGGTGCGCAGCGTCCCGGACATCGATCGGATCATGGAGTACATCGAAGCCCACCGGCCCCGGCGGGCCCTGGTCGTGGGGGCGGGCTTCATCGGCCTGGAGATGGCCGAAAACCTTCACCATCGGGGGATCTTCGTGACCATCGTGGAGATGGCCGAGCAGGTCATGACGCCCCTGGACTTCGAGATGGCCGCCGAGGTGCACCAGCACCTGAGGACCAAGAAGGTGGAGTTCTACCTCAAGGAGGCCGTGGCCTCCTTCGGCACCGAAAACGGGCACATCGTGGCGCGCCTGTCCAGCGGCAGGGCGCTGCCGGTGGACCTGGTGATCCTGGGCATCGGCGTCCGACCCGACGTGGCGCTGGCACGCGAGGCGGGGCTCAAGATCGGAGAGCGCGGCGGGATCGCTGTCGACGAGTTCATGCGCTGTTCGGACCCGAATGTATACGCCCTCGGGGATGCCATCGAGTTCCCCAACCCCCTGATTGGGCGGTCCATGACCACCTACCTGGCCGGGCCGGCCAACAAGCAGGGTCGGATCGTGGCGGACAACATCGTCCGGGGCAACGTGCGCAAGTACCAGGGCTCGATCTCCACGGCCATCGCCAAGGTCTTCGACCTGACCGTGGCGGCCACCGGGGTGTCCGAGAAGACCCTCAAGTCCGCCGGGATTCCCTACCTCTCCTCGATCACCCACTCGGCCTCTCACGCCGGCTATTATCCCGGGGCCCTGGCCACCACCCTCAAGATCGTGTTCGCTCCCGAAGACGGCAAGCTCTACGGGGCCCAGATCGTCGGCTACGCGGGGGTGGACAAGCGCATCGATGTCATCGCTTCGGTGCTCAAGGCGGGGGGCACGATCTACAACCTCGAGGAGATCGAGCACGCGTATGCCCCGCCGTTCTCCTCCGCCAAGGACCCGGTGAACATTGCCGGCTTCGTGGCCGAGAACATCCTCCAGGGGCTGGTCAAGACCGTGCAGTGGTCCGATCTGAACGATCAGGACCCGGCCCGCGCCATGCTGCTGGACGTGCGCGAACCGGAGGAGTACGCCCTCGGCCGCATCGGAGAGGCGGTCAACATCCCCCTGGACACCCTCCGGGGGCGACTCGGAGAGTTGCCCAGGGACAAGTCGATCATCGTCTACTGCGCGGCGGGCCTGCGCGCCTACGTGGGCTGCCGGATCCTGATGCAGAACGGCTTCAAGGAGGTCTACAACCTCTCGGGAGGCTACAAGACCTACGAGCACGTGACCCAGAAGCAGGCCAACGAGGACATCTTCGAGGGGGACATCATCGGCAAGGACGACAATATCTACCAGGCCGACGTGGAAGGCCGCGGCGTGCCGGCCCAAACAGTGCGGCCGCCGGGCCAGGTCCTGGAGATCGATGCATCGGGGCTGCAGTGCCCGGGGCCGATCTTCCAGCTCAAGCAGGCGATGGACCGGGTGGCCGCCGGCGACCGGATCGTGGAGAAGGCCACGGACCCCGGCTTCCGCAACGACGTGGAATCCTGGTGCGCCATGACCGGGAACCTCCTGGTGTCCCTGGAGGAGAAGGCCGGCACGATCACCGCTGTGGTGGAGAAGGGCACGGCCCCGTCAGAGGCCTCCCAGCGGGGCGGCCGGGATGGCAGGAACGCCAGCATCGTGGTGTTCAGCGACGACTTTGACCGCGCACTGGCGGCTTTCGTGATCGCCAACGGCGCCGCCTCGGCCGGCCAGAGGGTCACCTTGTTCTTCACTTTCTGGGGGCTGGACATCCTGCGCAAGGATCGGCGGGTTCGGGTGCGCAAGGATTTCATGGGGCGGATGTTCGGGGCCATGCTGCCCCGGGGCACCCGCAGGCTCAAGCTCTCCAAGCTGAACATGCTCGGCATGGGCGGAAAGCTGATGCGGGGGCGCATGCGCGCCCTCAAGATCGACTCCCTGGAGACCATGATCCAGAACGCCCGGGCGAGCGGTGTGGAGCTGGTGGCCTGCCAGATGTCCATGGATATGATGGGGATCAAGCGGGAGGAGCTGGCCGACGGGGTCAAGGTCGGCGGGGTGGCGACCTACCTGCGGGAGGCCTCGGACAGCCGGGTCAACCTGTTCGTCTGAGGGTGGTCCTTCGGCCTTCGAAACCGAAGGAACGCAGAACCGGA
>JAFGFV010000061.1 GCA_016930895.1 Spirochaetales bacterium
AACTGCGCCACCCGGGTGCGGGACGTGATCGACAAGGCCGTGGACGGGCAGCTGTTCGCGGCAACGAACGCACCTGCCGAGCTCACACTGCGGCAGGCGACCCGGCGCTTCACCGCGCGGCACCCGGGCATGGACTGGCTGCTGATGTTCCTGATGTCCGATTCAATCGACCGCCCGGTGACCCAGTGGGAGCAGATGTTCCTGCCCCTGGAGCTCGAGCGGTACGTGGGCGCCCTGGTCGACACGGACGGGCACGGGGTCGACCGACCCCTGGTGGCCAGCGAGCGCACCTATCACGAGGCGCAGGGGTTCGCGCCGATCCCGGACCGCGCTCCACCTCACTGGCCCTGGGGGCTCGGTTTTGGCCTGGTCCTGGGGGGGGCCGCTGCGGCCCTGGGCTTCTGGGCCTCCCGCGGCAGCACCGCGGGCGGGGCCCGCGCCAGTACCTCGGGCCCGGCCCCGGGCAGGGTGCTCTTCGGGGTCTACAACGCGCTCGCCGGGTTGGCCCTGGGGATCCCGGGCAGCGTCCTGTTCTTTATGAGCAAGTTCACGGATCACTGGGTGACCTACTCGAACGAGAACCTGTTCCTGGCCAACCCCCTGGCGCTGCTGCTGGTGCCCCTGGGGATCGCCCTCGCCGCCGACGGGAAACGGAGCTGGCGCTGGCTTCCCGCCCTCTGGTACTTCCTGGCGACGGTCGCGGTGGTCTACCTGATCCTGAAGGCCCTTCCGGTGTTCCGTCAGGACAACTGGCTGGCCGTGGCCACGATCCTGCCCGTGCTTCTAGGCTTCTCCGAGGGGTGCTTCCTCCTGCGGTCGGCCCGGCGCTGAGCCGGTCTCCGGGGCCCTAGTCGGCCAGCCAGCGGCTCCAGGTCTCCGGAGTCACGCCCACCGTGGCCTCGCGGCCGAAGCGCACCACCGGTGTCTTGAGCAGAAGAGGGTCCCGCGCCAGCTCTTCGAGGGGGTCGTAGACCATGTAGGCGAGGCCGCGGCGTTCGAAGGCCTTGCACTCTGGGTCGATGAGGGCCTCCGCCCCGAGGCTGCGGGCGATATTCTCCAACTCGCCCCGGGACAGGGGCCGTTCGCTCAGGTCGACGACGTGCGGTTCAATCCCCCGCTCCTTGAAGTAGCGGATGGCCTTGCGAGTGTCGCTGGACTTGCGGGTTCCGATGATCTGGATCGAGAGTGCGGCGCTCACGCGGCTTTCCCCCTGCCTGGGGCCCGGGGCTCAGCTCTTCGCGGTGTTCCCGGCCTCGTCGGAGCCGGAGTCCCGAAGGCGCTCCATGACCTCCGTGAATTCATCCAGGTTCTGGAGGAACACCTGGACCAGGTGGGGATCGAACTGGTGGCCGGCCTCTGCCTTGAACAGGCTGACGATCCGGTCCATCTCCCAGGCCGACTTGTACACCCGATCCGTGCTCAGTGCGTCGAACACGTCCGCGATGCCCGTGATCCGGCCGTACAGGTGGATCTCCTCCCCCTTGATTCCCTGAGGGTATCCGCCGCCTTCCCACTTCTCGTGGTGCTGCAGGGCGATGATGGCGCCGGCCTTGAGCAGGCGGCGCTCCGAGTACTTGAGGCTGTCGTAGCCCAGGGTGGTGTGGGTCTTCATGATCTCCCACTCCTCCGGGTTGAGAGCGGCGGGCTTCTGCAGGATGGCATCCGGGATGCCGATCTTGCCGATGTCGTGCAGCGGCGAGGCCAGCTTGACCAGCTCCGCCTCCCCCTCGCTCAGGCCGCACTTGAGCGCCAGGATGCGGCAGTACTCGGCCATCCGCTTGATGTGCTGACCCGTCTCCTTGGAGCGCATTTCCCCCCATTCGGTGACCGTGAAGATGATCTCCCGCTGGGTGGCTTCGATTTCCTCCTGCAGCATAGCCGCGTCGAGGACGTGAGCCGTGGTGGTAGCGGCCACGAGCAGCAGGTCACGGTCCTGAGGGCTGAAGCGGGCCGGGGCGGGCATCTTGTTGATGGCCTGGAAAACGCCGATGATCGTTCCCTCGTTGTCGTGGATCGGCAGGGCCAGGATGTTGCGGGTCAGATAGCCCGTGCGCTTGTCGACCTCCTTGTCGAAGCGCTCGTCGTTGTACGGATCGTTGATGATCAGCGGCTCCCCGGTGCTGGCCGCGCAGCCGGCGATTCCCGCGCTCTTCGGGATCTCGATGCGGTCCACGCCGTGGGCGACCCGGCTCCACAGGGTGTCCGTCTTGTGGTTCAGGAGCCAGACCGTGCAGCGGTCGGCGTCGATCAGCTCCCGACCCATGTCAGCGAGGTGCACCAGGAGCCGGTCGATGCTCCGCTCCTTGGCGATGCGGCCGACGTAGGAGACGATCATCCGCAGACGATCATCTCCCGACTTGCCCTGCTGCCTGCTGCTGGTCCTGGAGGTGCCGGGGGTCCCGGGACTGGCCTTCTTACCCATAGATTACCGCAGTACTATACTTCCACGATAGCTGAATTTCAAGCTCGCTGCCTCAAGCTTGCTGCTCGAACGCGTTGTCTCGAGCGCGGTGCCTCCAGGCAGCCCCGCGCGCCTACCCTTATGATCGGTACCTGGGGCCGGGACTTGACTATCCGACTATCTCAGCCGCCCGCGCGGGGGCTACTTGAGCATGACCTGCCCGCCGGTCACGGGGAGGGCCTGGCCGGTCTCGTACTGCTGCTCGATCAGGTACAGCAGGGCCCGGGCCACGTCCTCCACCGTGCAGCCCCGGCCCATCGGCACCTTGTCCTCGTAGAAGCGGCGCACGTCCTCGAGGGTCCGGGCCCCGGGAACCTTGCCGGCCTTGAGGTACTGGACGAACAGCCCGCGCTCCGGGTCGGACCACAGGGGGCCGTCAAAGAAGTTCCCCGGACAGATGGAGTTGACCTTGACGCCGTCCTCCACCAGCTCGAGGGCGAAGCTCTGGGTCAGGCCGATGGAGCCGAACTTGCTGCCCGCGTAGGCGAAGTTGCGGTTGGAGCCGCTCAGGCCCGACTTGGAGTTGATCTGGATGATGTCCGTAGTGTACCGCGGGGCAAAGCGGCGCTGGATCTTCATGGGCCTGGAGGCGTGCTTGCAGCCCAGGAAGTAGGCCGTGTAGTTCACCCGGTTCACGAGCTCGAAAGCCTCCACCGGCAGCTCCTCCAGCCCGCCGGCCCTCAAGACCCCGGCGTTGCTCACGTAGATGTCCAGGCCGCCGTACGCCAGAACCGTGGCCAGGACCATCTCGCGTACCGAGTCTTCGGCGCCGACGTCGGCCTTCACGGCCTCCACCCGACCGGGGCCGAAGCGTGCGCTCAGGCTCGAGGCCTGCTCCCGCGCCAGGGTTTCGTTCAGGTCCGCCAGCACCACGTTGGCTCCTTCCGCCAGCAGGGCCTCGGCCAGCCCCAGGCCAAAACCCTGGGCGGCCCCGGTGACCAGGGCAATCTTCTCCGCCACCCGGCCCGGCCGGGCGGCTCCCGCGATCACCCTCTGGCGGTAGACCTCGACCTCCCAACTGGTGATGAAACGCACCTGTTCGGGGGGCAGGGCGAGCGGACCGCCGAAGGAGCGGCTGTAGACAAGAACCTGGAGGGCGTCCCGGAACACGGCCAGGGCGGCGTCCGCGCTGCGGCGGTTCGGGCCCCACCCGAAGACCCCCAAGCCCTCCGCGGCCACGATCTTGGGGCCAAAGCCGTTGCGCTCGATGTAGTCCCGGACCCGCTCCTCCAGGAGCGCGTACTGCTCGTCCAGATTTTCGCGGCGGGGCACAAACAGGGGCTCGTGGTTGCAGTACACGATGTGGTCCGGGGAGAGGGCGGTGGAGACTCCCTCGAAGGCGGCTTCGCTTTTCACGGACTCCGCGACCAGGGCGTCGGCGGCAAAGGTGACGATCGAGCTCGGGTTCTCGCGCCACAGCAGCATGCGCAGGGCCGGCGCCAGCGCCGCGGCGCGTTCCCGATCGGCCGCGGGCACTTGCTCGGCGGCCGCTTGTGCGTCCGGCGGCAGCTCCCGAAGCTCCTTCCGGAGGACCGAGAGGATCGGGTCGGTCTTGCCGCGGATATCCTTGAGGTCCTTGCCCGAGACGATCAGGCCGTGGTTCTGCAGGAGCAGGATGTCCGGGCTGCGGCCGTGGGTCCGGCGGTAGGCCTCGACGGCCTCCCGCACCGCCGCGGCCAGGACGTACCCGGGGTTGACCGGTCGAATCCAGAGGATCCGGTCCCCGAACAGGCGGGCCGCGATGCGCTCACCCTCCCGCCCGCAGGTCAGGCCGTTGACCACGGTGGG
>JAFGFV010000438.1 GCA_016930895.1 Spirochaetales bacterium
ACCCGGCGCGACATCGCCGGTCTGTTGGAGCTTATCGCCGCGGAGCTGCGGAGCGTCCAAGCCCGGGCGCCCGCGATCGAAGAGAAGGTCAGGAAGGCGCTGGGCGAGCGCTTCCGGGAGGTGGTCGGGGACACGATCGAGGAGAGCCGCCTGCTCGCGGAGACCGCGGCCGTCCTGGTCAAGGCGGACATCCACGAGGAGCTCACGCGCCTGGGCTCGCACGTGGAGCACTTCCATGCCTTCCTGGAAGAGGAAGGCGCGGTGGGCAAGAAGCTGGACTTCCTCTGCCAGGAGATGAATCGGGAGTTCAACACCCTGGGGGCCAAGAACATTCAGCCTGAGATCGATACCTCCGTGGTCGTGCTCAAGGACACCCTCGAGAAGATCCGGGAGCAGCTGCGCAATGTCGAATGAGCTGAAAGTGGCGATATCCGGGAAGAGCGGCTGCGGCAACACCACCGTGTCCCGCCTCCTGGCCAAGCGGCGGTCCCTGCGACTGATCAACTACACCTTCCATGACATGGCACAGGAGCAGGGGGTCAGCTTCGAGGAGCTGTGTCGCCGCGCGGAGGAGGATGACCAGTACGATCTGTACCTGGACCGACGGCAGGTGGAGCTGGCTTCCCGGGGGAGCTGCGTGCTGGCTTCCCGTCTGGCCATCTGGCTGCTCGAGGACGCGCAGCTGAAGGTGTATCTGTTCGCCTCTCCCGAGGTCCGGGCAAAGCGCATCGCCCAGCGGGAGGGGCAACCCGTCGAGCAGGCCTTGGCCGAGCTTCACGAGCGGGACGGACGGGACGCGCAGAGATACCTGCGGTTGTACGGAATCGACATCGACCGCTACGACTTCGCAGACCTGGTGGTGGACACGGACAAGCTGGAGGCGCTCGGGGTGGTGATGCGCATCGAGCAGGCGCTCGCTCAGGGGGCTCCCCGCAAGTGAGCCGCGCGAGCCTGGAGCGAGCCGGCTTTGATTTCAGCCGGCCTTGACCTTTTTCTGCAAAGATACTATTTTAGCAATACGAAAAATCCTGCTCAACTCGACAGCCTATTCGCCGGAGCTTGTGCCGACCATTGGAGACCAAGGTGATCATCCCTCTCGATCTTCTGATCAAGTACGACGGTAACATGTACATAGAGACCTGCGCCATGATCAAGCGCTCGTACCAAATCCACCTGGCAGGGGACGAGGAGCTGGAAGCCAATCGGGGCAAGGTCGTGTCCACGGCGATCAAGCAGATCCTCACGGAGAAGGTGCGGTACCGGCTGGAAGGTTGACGAGCGCTCCCCCCGTCGTCGTAATCTTCGGGCCCACGGCCGTCGGAAAGACCGATCTGCTGCTGCGGCTCTTTTCCGAATCCGGCGGGGTGGAGGTGATCGCAGCGGACTCCATGCAGGTGTACAGGCACCTGGACGTGGGGACTGCCAAGCCCGGGCCGGAGGTTCTCCGGCGACTTCCCCATCACCTGATCGGCGTTGTGGATCCTAAGGAGCAGTTCAACGCGGGGGAGTTCGTCAGACGGGCCGATGCCCTGGTGCGGGAGGTCCGGGAGAAGGGTAGGGTCCCGGTGATATCCGGCGGGACCGCCTACTACCTGAGAAGCTTTCTGTACGGCCTCCCGGATGCGCCTCCCGGGGACGCCAAGGTGCGCCGGGGGCTCAAGCGCGAGCTGGCGGAGCGCGGCCTGGAACCCCTGCTCGAAGAGCTCGGCCGGGTCGATCCGGAATCCCGCCGGCGGATCGCGCCGCGGGACTCATACCGGGTGCTCCGGGCTCTGGAGGTTTGGAGGACCGCGGGAAGAGCGCTGACGGAGTTCCGCCGCCCCGATGAGCCGCGGGCGGAGTATAGGGCCCTGCTGGTGGGACTCCAGCGCGGCCGGGAGGAGTTGTACCGGCGGATCGACGAGCGGGTCGAGGCCATGTTCGCCGCCGGTCTTGCGGAGGAGGTGCGGGGCCTGCTGGCGGCAGGCTACGGGCCCGAGGACCCCGGCATGCGCGGAATCGGATACCGGGAGTTCTTCTCCATGAAGGCCGGCTGCCTGTCCTGGAGCGGACTCAAGGAACTGATCCAGGGGAACTCCCGGCGGTACGCGAAGAGGCAACTGACCTTCTTTCGCTCGATCCCGGGGGTCGCCTGGTTCGATCCGGAGGATGTGGAGTCCATGCGCGGGGCGATCGAAGGGTTCCTCGAGGCCGAGCACGCTGCGGACGCCCCGCCGGCGCGCCCTTGACGTGAGCCGGGACGAAAGACCATAATGAGCGGTCTTTCGAGAGGTTCGGAGCCCACCCTCGGTTCGTCGAAGGGCGATTCACTGTAGATTTCGGACAAGGAGTACAACCAGTGCCTTGCGGTAGAAAACGGAAACGACACAAGATCGCCACGCACAAGCGCAAGAAGAAACTGCGGAAGAATCGCCACAAGAAGAAATAGTTCAGCGCACCCGGCCGTCCTACAGATAATAGGTGTAGGAGAGGGCAATGAGATTTCAGCGATTCCCAGTCGCCGCCGCCATCTTCCTGGCGGCGGCCTTTGCGCTCGGGGCGGAGACACTCTGGACTCCCGGGTTTCAGGGGTATCTGTCGAGCAACACCACGGTCCGGCCGGGAGACATCCTGACGGTCGTCGTGGACTCTGCTTCGAGCCTTTCCTTCGAGGCCTCGAGCAGCGACGCAAAGTCCATTACCCTGGAGTTTGCGGGCGGCGAGTTCGGCAATCTCTTCTCGTTCTTGCCTGCGGGGCGTACTGGCGGAAACCAGAGCGTCGCCGGTGGGAGCGAGTATGCCCTGAGCTCGGAGATCGCCGTTCGGGTCGTGGAGAGCGACGCCGCGGGGAACGTGCGCTTGGAGGGAACCCGCGCCGTGAGCCTGCAGGGCCGGGAGGAAGAGCTGGTCATCTCCGGTTGGCTGGACCCCGGCTATTTGGGGGCCTCGCGGGCGGTAGGGTTTTCCCGGTTGGCCGACTCCAGGCTGAGCTTCCGCACCTTCCTTCAGCCTTCCGCACCGATCCTGACGTCCGCGGACATCGAGGAAGTTGTGACCGCGCTGGAGGCGCAGGTGCTGGCGGAGACGGAGGCGGAAGCTGGGAGCGCTGCCGGCGCGGCTCCCGGCGCCGCGGCTGTGCCGCCGGCCGGAGCCGGTGCTGTCGGGGTCCCCGGAGCGCTGGAGCCGACGCGCCCGCTGACCACCTACACCCTGACAGCCGACAAAAAGACCGAGCTGTTCCTGCGCTACATCAACCGCCTGGTGGACATCCTGTTCCAATAGGTTCCGAGGCTTCAGGCCCGTTCGGGAGTGCCAACACCTTGACCACCCCTTGCTTCCAGGAGTATCTCGACCGTTTCGGCCCCGAAGGCTGGTACGACTGCGGCTGCGGGCGGCGTCACGCGCTGGTGACCCGGGAGGTGTCGTTCGGGCGGGGGGTCGCCGGCACGCTTCGAGAGCAGGTCGTAGACCGTCTTGGGGCCGGGGCCCGGGTCTGGGCGCTGTCCGACGAAAACACCGAAGCAGCGGCCGGGGAGGCTATCGGCGGAGCTCTCGGAGCGCTCGTCGTAGGGCAGACCGTGCTCCCCGCCTCGCCTAAGCCAGCGACCACCGCGCAGCTGGCCGAACGCCTGTCCCGGGAAGCGGCGGCCTGCCGCCCGGCACTGGTGCTGGCGATCGGAGCCGGCACGATCAGCGACCTGGGAAAGATGGTCTCCTTGAACCTGGATCTACCCAACTGGTGCGTGGCCACTGCCCCATCGGCGGACGCGTATGGGTCGGGCACGGCGGCCACCAAGTCCGAGTACAGGGCGCTGGCGGTGCCGTGTCTGCCGAGTGAGCGGATCATCTGCGACCTCGAGATCTTGGAGCAGGCGCCGCACATCCTGTTCCTGAGCGGGCTCGGAGACCTCCTCGCCAAGTTCCTGGCCTTTCTGGACTGGAACCTCGCGGCCCTGGTGGCCGGAGAGTACTACTGCCGGGAGGCCGCCGAGCTGGCCGTGAAATCGGCCCGTCGGGCCATCGAGGCGGCGGCGCTCGAACGCACGGACCGCTCGCAAGCGGTCACTGCCCTGACGGACGCCCTGCTGACCTCCAGCTTCGCCATGCAGGCCATGGGAAACTCCCGCCCTGCCGCGACCGCCGAGCACACCGTCGGCCATTTCTGGGAGATCTCCCATGCGCCGCGGAATGCCGAGTGGAGACTGCACGGCCTGCTCGTGGGCCTGGCCAGCCGCCTGCTCCTGACGGGCTACCGCGGCTTCTATGCGCAGCTGCCGGCGGCCCCGGGCGCGGAGGCCGGGCTGCGGCGCGTGGCCGCAGAGGCTGCCCAGAGTGCCGGGTGGAGGCACGAGCTCGAACCGGCGATGGCGCCGTACCGCCGGTGGATCGAGGAGGAACGGAATCCGGAGCTCGACGACCCGGGGGTGATCCGCACACACCTGGAACACTATCGGGAACACCGGCCCGTGATCGAAGAGCTTGCCAGCCCGCTGCTCGCCGAGCTGGAGCGGGCGGTCGGGGTCCTGGAGCAGGCGGGGTATCCCTTCAGGCCCTCCGATTACGGACTGAGCGTCGACGAGGCCCTGTTGCCGTTCCGCTACGTACGGGTCCTGCGGCGGCGGTACGGCTCGTTCCACCTGATGCACGAGCTGGGGCGGGAAAGCGCCGCCTTGGAGAGGATCCGTCAGGAGATCGAACGCCTGGGGTGATGTTGCGTCTGTGCGGGTTGCCGGGCAGCCTCGAGCCGGCCCTGGCGCGCGGACGCCGAAAGACGGGAAAGCCCCACGCAGCGGTGGGGCTCCAGTTGCAGCCTGTGCAAATAGTTGTATCAGCGACCGATGGGAATCGAACCCACATCTCCAGCTTGGAAGGCTGGGGTAATAACCATTATACGACGGTCGCAGGCCAATTCTCGTATCAATAATGCTAAAACGGCCTGGAAATTTCAAGTGCCCGCCGGAGGCTGCCCGCGCCGGTTGATGCCGGGCAGCGCTTCCGGCTATAAAGGTACGGGGCAGGGCGACCGCGTGTTCCGGACGGCGGCCCTGCGTCGGCGATCAAGCGGATTCTTGCAGATTCATACGGGTTCTTACAGGAAGGTGTCTATGGGATCTCGCGGAGAGCTCTTTTCCACCCGGGCGACTACGGCGCGGCGCACGTACTTCTTCAACGTCAAAGAGAACCGCCAGGGGAACGTGTTTCTCAATCTGGTAGAGAGCAAGAAGGCCAGCGAGAGCGACTTCCAGAGGCAGTCCATCGTGGTCTTTCAGGAGGACCTGGGGAGCTTCCTGGAATCCTTGGAGCAGGCGGTGCGCTTCATGAAGGAGCACCTCCGATAGTTCGAGCTCCTGCCGGCCTGCCGGCTTGGGAGCCTGCCGGCTTGCGCCTCCGTCGGCTGCCGACCCTCGGATCGGCCAAGCGGACCCGTGGTTCGACCCGTCGATTCGCCTTGACTCTGAAAAACTGCGAATGGTACACTTCCGGGTAGCATACCTTCGCACGCTGGGAGGGTACGTGCGTCTCAAAAGCCTCGAAATTCTCGGGTTCAAGTCATTTCCCGA
>JAFGFV010000439.1 GCA_016930895.1 Spirochaetales bacterium
AACATCACCGCCTTCAACTTTGACCACCCTTCGGCCTTCGACACGGATCTCATGGTCGAGCACCTCCAGGCCCTCAGGCGCGGCGAAACGATCCAGGTGCCGGTCTACGACTTCGTGCACCACCGCAGGAGCGAGGCCACCGAAAAGGTGGTACCCCGCAGCCTGGTCATCTTCGAGGGGATCATGATCTTCGTGGACCCGCGGGTCCGGGAGCTCCTGGACCTGAAGCTCTACGTGGACACGCCGGACGACATCCGCTTTATCCGCCGTCTCAAGAGGGATATCACCGAGCGGGGCCGGACCATGGAGTCGGTGATCACCCAGTACCTGGACGTCGTGCGCCCGGGACACTTCGAGTTCATCGAGCCTACCAAGGCGTACGCCGACCTGATCATCCCGGAGGGCGGCAGCAACCAAAAGGCCCTTGAGGTGCTGACCTCCTTCATGCAGGTCATCCAGCAGCCGACCCGGGAGCGTACGCAGTAGTCCCCCCGACGGGCAGCTGCGCGCTGTAGGCCCGCACGTGGGCGCGAAGGGCCTCGACCGTTCCCTTCTCCATGGCCTCCATCCAGCCCCGGTAGTCCGCCAGGAAGCGTTCCGCAGGCGCCGCCACCACCCACCGGGAGCCAAAGAATACCCGCCGGCCGGGGTACACCACCAGTCCCCGGTCCAGCCACCCCTCCCGGATGGATTTGAACAGACCCGTCCAGCGCCGTTTGCTCGGCCAGGTCTGAAACGGGAACTGGAAGCCGACGGTAATCAGCGGGGAGACGACCACCAGCGCCGCCCGGGTCATCGCCGGAGTCGAGTAGTGGCCGAACCTGCTGGCCGGACAGCGAGCACGCTCGCGCAGCATCACCTGGTCGATCATCCAACTGCAGAAGCCGGCCTCGGTGTCGAAACGGCAGCCCGGGGAGCCCACCACAGGCTCGGGGACTCCCGCGGGGACTCCTGCGTGGATTCCTGGGCGCGCCGGTTCGCGAAGGTACACCACCGGGGACTTGGCGGTCCGTCTGCCCGGTCGCAGCGGAGGGGGACACCACGCCGGCAGCGAGTAGAGAATCCCCTTGCTTTCCAGAAGCTCGATGCAGTGCCACACCCGATAGCGCGAAATGCCCAGCTGCCGCCCCAGCGCACTGAAGCGCAGCGGCTGGCCCTGACATTCCCGGACCGTCTCGATCATGGCGCTCACGCCGGCCGTCTCCGGGTTCAACCAGGGGTCCATGGATCGTCGCTCCTCTGCCTCTCGGCGGACATGTGATAGCCCACGGGATGGGTGCGCTAGACAAGAACGGGAGCTTTCACGTGCGCACTTCAAAAATGCAGGAAATTCTGAACCCACGACCCATGGGCCCCGGGGACGAGACGGCGATCTCCAGGCCTACGCGTACAAGGTCAGCCAGGCCTGCAGCAGGACCAGGAACTCCGGGGTGTAGCCGTGCTCCGAGTTCTTCAGGTAGACCAGGCTCTTGACCCCGGGAAGCTCATCGAACAGGGCCTCGACCAGCTCGGCGGGACACATCTCGTCCGCGCCCCCGGCGGTCAGCAACACCGGCAGGTCCAGCCGGTGCGCGTGGGACAGGGTGTCGACGAACCCGAGCGCCCGCCAGGCCGCGTCCGGGTCGGCGGCCCCGTCCAGGGCGGCGGCGGCGAACCCGTAGGCGCCCCGTCCCGCCGCGGCGGCGAAGTTGGTCAGGAACGGCTCGTCGGCGCCCGCGCAGCGCACGCCCCGGTCCCGGTAGAGCGACGCCAGGATCAGGGCGGCTCCTCCGCCCTGGCTCGTGCCGAAGAAGGACAGGCGGCCCGGCGCGACTTCCCTGCGCCCGACGGCCCACTCGACGGCCTGCAGCGCGTTCACGAACCACTCCCGGTAACCGCGGGCCCCGCCGCTCGCGATCGTGTCCGGAAGCTGGGGCCAGCCCAGGGGATCGCCAGGGTCGCGGGAGCGAGCGGGGTTGATCCCCTCGGGAGTGCAGTAGCCCAGGGGATTGACGTGGAGCACGTTGTAGCCCTGGGCCACGATCTCCGGGTGAGCGCTCAGCTCCGCGCCGTATCCCGGCGTATGCACGAGCAGCGGCGCCGGCTGCCGGAAGGATGGCTGCCAGAACCCGTAGAATGCCTCCCCCCGCGCCGGAGTGAAGCGCACGTAGCAGGTCCCCTGGTTGTGCCGCACTCCGTACTGGAAAGGGTACCCCTGCTGGGTCGGCCACTCCGGGCCGTTCTCCACGACCTCGGCACCGTAGGGATTGGCGGCAGCCCGTTGCCAGAGCTCCTCGACCCAGCGGTCGACCTGGGCAGGGCTGGGGTATTGGCCGGGCTTCTGCCATCGGTTGGCGCTCATGCGCGCATCATACCATCCGCCGGCGAGCGGCGCCACAACGCCCGTTGCTTCCGTGCCAGTTGCCGGCAGGGCCCCCGCATCCGTACACTTGTCCCATGAGGGGAAAAGCCCGAAACGCCGCCCGCGGCGCTGCCCTCGGCGTCGCCGTGGCCGGGGTACTGCTCCTGGTCTCCTGCGCCACGGTCACGACCCTTTCCGATGGGGAGCTGCCCGCGGAGTTGCCGGCGCCGCAGGCGGCCCTGGCCCTTCCCGGCAGCGTAAGCTACACCGTGGTGGCGGGCCGCATCGAGGGGACATACGGCCGCCCCGTGGACTACGAGATCTATCGTCCGTCGCCGGGGGAGCCATCCGGGTCGGACCTCATGGTGTTCCTGGCGCACGGCTTCCTGCGGAACCTGGAGTTCATGCGCGGCTGGGCCGCCCACTGGGCGTCCTACGGGGTTCCGGTCACGGTCATGAGCCTCCGCAACTCCACCTGGTTCGCCGGGCGCCACGAGCGCAACGCCGAGGACCTGCGCCTGCTGGCGCGCACGCTCCATCAGGGGCCGGTGCTGTACGCCGGGTACTCCGCCGGAGGGCTCGCGGCCTTTCTCGCGACCGTCCAGGAGGGCGGCCCGGGGGGGCGGGCGGTGACTTACCTGGGCCTGGACCCCGCGGACTCCGACGGTTTGGCGGCAGCCGCGAAGCCGGGCCTCGCCGTTCCGGCCCTGTTCCTGCTGGCGGAGCCCTCCTCCTGCAACGCCGAGGGCAACATCCTGGAGGCCATCCCGGACCGTCCGGAGGTGCGGGTGCAGCGGGTGCGATTCGCGACTCACTGCCACTTCGAGAGCCCCACCGATCGGGCCTGCGAAGCCCTGTGCGGGAGGGTGGAGCCGCCGGAGGCCGAGGAGGCAATCCTCGCGCGGATCCGAAGCCTGGCCACTGCCTGGGTGCTCGAGCAGGCGGGGATCACTCCGTGAGTCACCGAACGCTTTCGCTTAGAGCCGGAAGAGCCGCTTGGGGTTGTCGTAGAGGAGCATCCGGGCGATGCGGGCCGCCTCGTCCACCCCGAACAGCCCCTCCTCGACCTTGACGGACAGGGCCCGGACCACGTCTTCCCGGGCCAGGAACTGGTGTCCGTACACTCCGTCCACGAACAAGTAGTCACCCCCGAAGGCCGAGATCTTGTTGAAGGGCACCGTGTCGATCCACTCCACCAGAGCCTGCACCGAAGCGTTCGGGGAGACGATGTGAGCCCAGCACATGTCGAGAAAGACGTTCGGGAAGTTCTTGGCCAGCACCCCGATCACGTTCTGGTAGGGGTAGCCGATGTGGAAGAGGTCGAACTCCACGTCGGGGTACTCCAGGAACAGGTTCGCCAGACCTTCCGGGTTGGTGTTCGCGACCAGGTTCCCGCTCCCCTCCTGGATCCCGGTGTGGATCTGCATGACCAGC
>JAFGFV010000440.1 GCA_016930895.1 Spirochaetales bacterium
CCACCGCCTGTCCACGATCAAGCGGGCAGACCGCCTGCTGGTGCTCCACGACCGCCGGATCGTCGAGCGGGGCACCCACGAGGAGCTCATGGCCGCCGGGGGCTTCTACAGCCGGCTGTACGCCCTGCAGTTCGATCGCCCGGAGGTCTTCGAGGAGAGCTTCGAGCAAACGCTTTAGGAGGCGCCTGCCATAGGATCACTTGCAGTTTCGTTCCGGAAGCATATACTTATTGGTAGGTTCCGCCAAACGGGCACTATGCCATGGAGCGAAAACTCTCCGGTTGGGCAGTCGCTGCTTTGCTGGCGGCGGCTGTTGTTTCCGTCGGGGCTCAGGATAACCGGGCGTCTGCAACGCCGGCACTGACAGCCCCATCCGTTGAGTGGTCATTTCGGTCGGAGCCGTCGGTACGGGTTCCCGTCTCGACCTTGGATCTCTTCGGCGTAGGTGCAGGATTCCTTCTCGGTGTCGACTGGTTCCCCGTCCGCCTGCCCGGTCTTTTCGTCGGCGGAGAAGTAAGTTACAGCCTGCTTCCGGTGAAGGCGGACAATTCCCTCTCTGTTGCCGGCCTGGGAGCCGACGTGGGATACCGCCTGCGGGTCGCTCCTCGCCTGGACATCAGTCTGCAGCTTGCCAGCGGCTACCAGTACTACATCCTGAACAGACCGGACATGGCGCCCGCCGGGGCCACGACCTCGCAAGGGGGAGGATACGCAGGCCTGAGAGCAGGCCTGGATTACATCCTGGGGGAATCGTGGGACCTCGGGCTGGCGAGCACGTATCAGTACGACTTCGGGGTCGCCCACCACCTTGGGATCGCCCTCAGCGCTTCCTACCATCTGGGCAACAGCACGACGAGACTGCAGCGGCTGGACGAGGCTCATGGGGGGCAGGGCCGAACTCCGGCGCCGGGGGAGGGAATACGAATCGACAGGCTCGACCTCGCGAACGTGTTCCCGGTATTCCACAAGTACTACGACGACCATCCTCTCGGGACTGCCGTTCTGTACAATCAGGAAGACACGGAGATCACGAACCTGGAGCTCGGGTTCTTCGTCAAGCAGTACATGGACAATCCCAAGCTGTGCCCGGTCGCGCCGCTTCTTGGCCCCAAGGAAATGACCACCGTGGAGCTGCTTGCCCTGTTCAACGACACCATCCTGAGCAACACGGAGGCGACCAAGGTGACCGCGGAAGTCGAGCTGCGGTACCGCCTGAAGGGACGATTGTACGCGGACAAACGGAGCGCCACGCTGAGGATCCACGACCGCAACGCCATGACCTGGGATGACGATCGGCGTGCCGCTGCGTTCGTGACCGCGAAGGACCCTACGATACTCGAGCTCTCCAAGGAAGTCGCCGGGGTAGTCCGCGGTTCCCCGAGGCAGCCGATCAGCGAGGCCTTTCTGAAGGCCCTGGCCTTCCATGAGACTCTGGATCTGATCGGCATCCAGTACGTGGTGGACCCACAGACCCCCTACGCCGACCTGTCGCGCACCACCGACGCCATAGACTTCCTGCAGTTCCCCCGGCAAACCCTGCGGTACTCCGCGGGAGACTGCGACGATCTCTCGATCCTCTACTGCGCCCTCCTGGAGTCAGTGGGTGTGGAGACGGCGTTCATTACCGTACCGGGGCACATCTACGCCGCCTTCGCACCGGGGCTGTCCCTCCAGCAGGCAGCCGCCTGCTTTTCACAGGCGGAGGAGTATCTCGTGCTCGATGGCAGGGTGTGGATCCCAGTCGAAGTCACGTCCCGGGGCATGGGGTTCCTCCAAGCCTGGGAACAGGGGACCAGGCAGTGGCAGGAGCACGCGGCGAAAGGCCAGGCGCGCCTGTACCCGATCCACGCGGCCTGGGAGGTCTACGAGCCTGTTGGGCTGCCGGGAGAGCAGGAGGATGCCCCGGATCCGGGAGCCGAGCATGTTCGGGCTGCTTTCGAGCGCGCGCTGGGCCAGTTCATCGAGCGGGAAATCCGTCCGGCCGTGGAGCGCCTGGAGCGCCAGATCCGGGCCTCCCAGGGGTCCCCTCGCCATCACAACGCCCTGGGTGTGCTCTACGCCCGGTACGGGATGCTGCAGGAAGCGGCGAGGCAGTTCGAGGCGGCGGCTCGGACCGGCGGCTATGCCCCTGCCCTGGTCAATCTCGGCAACCTGAGATTCCTGGAGCGCGACTGGAACGCTGCCCTCGGCTACTATCGGGACGCGGCCCGCCTTGCGCCGGAAGACCTGAAGATCCAGATCTCCGTGGCGCGGGCTTGCCACGAGCTGGGAATGTACGACGAGGCCGGCCGGATCCATGGACGAGTTCGGGAACGCGACGCAGCTCTTGCTGACCAGTTTGCCTACTTGGGGACATCACTGAGGGACGGAAAGAGGGCCGGCCAGAGCGGAAGGCAGGGAGAGCTCCTATGGGTCGACTGACGGGCAGGACGGGGAGAGAGAAGACGCCGGGATGGCTGGCCTCAGCCGGCAGGATTGCAGCCATGGCCGCGGGGATCGCGGTCCTGACCTCATGCCCGGTGAACCTCATGGAGTCCATCGAGCAGATGGTCAGAGAGGCCAGCACTTCACCTCACCTGGTCCTCAAGTGCCTGAACACGTCGACGGTGATCGAAAACGAGGATACCTATCCTTGCCCGGCGACACTGGTCGGGTTTCCTTCGGCCCTCGAGTTCCAGATCACCAACAGCGGAGATCGTGAGCTGGTGGTCGAGGTCATTGGAATCGTTCCGGGCAGCGGCGACGTCGGGGACTATGCCCTCACGCCTCCCGGCCTTCCCCTGACGATTGATCCTGCCGGCTCTGACAGTTTCGATGTTGCATTCGACCCAGGGTCGATCGGGAGCAAACAGGTCCAGGTCCGGATCGTCCACAACGCGCCGGAAGCAGACGGCGAGCTTCGCTTCTGGTTGCGGGGAACTGCAGTCTCAGAGGACGCAAGCCTGGCAGGGCTGGCCGTATCCGTAGGGACGCTGTATCCTGCGTTCAGCCCGGGAACCTATTCCTACACAGTAGCCGTGGACCACACCGTTTCGTCGATCCGGGTAACGCCCACGGCCGCCTCGGCGGACGCGACGATCAAGGTGAACGGCACGCAGGTCACCTCCGGCAGCTCTTCGGCACCGATCGATCTGAACTACGGGAACAACGACATCTATGTGGAGGTCACCGCCGCCGCAGGCGGAACCCTCGGGTACACGATCAAGGTGACCCGGGACGACCCCCCGAGCACCAACGCCAACCTCGCCAGCCTCCAGCTGTCCTCTGAGACTCTCTCCCCGAGCTTTTCGCCTTTCATCAACAGCTACTCCGCTTCGGTCCTGTTCGAGACCGCGTCCATAGGGGTCACCGCCGCGACGGATGATCCCGAAGCCACCATGACGGTGAATGGAGCCTCGACAGCTTCCGGCAGCACGGCAAACATGGGCCTTTCGGTGGGAGGCAACACCTGCACGATCGTGGCAACGGCGGAGGCCGGCAACACGAACACCTATACGATCACGATCACCCGCAAGGCCAACGCGGCACTGGCTTCCCTCCTGGTCAAGGTCGAGTACCCCGAGAACACGGCGACCGTGAGCCTCGAGCCTCCGTTTGCCTCGACCACCTACAAGTACTACTTCCGCGCCAACGCCGCCTCCAAGAGCTTCCTGTTGACACCCACCGCCTCGGACCCGGCGGCAGCGAGTATCGTGCTGAATGGATCATCGATCGGCAGCGGCACCGAGAGGACCTTCGCGGCGCAGCCAGAACTGAACACCTTCTCCCTGGTAGTCACCGCGGGCTCCGGGGCCACCGAGGACGTCCGGACCTACGCCCTGTTCATCTACGTGCCGCTCACCAATCTCGCGGTTACCGGACAGATCACCTCCTACGGGACAGGGGACGACGGCGCCCTGCGACGCGGGCTCAGCTGGGAGATGATCCACGACGGCCGCTTCCAGCCGAAGGTAGTGGAGAAAGTCGCCGTGGTGGACGATGTCTTCACGAAGCTCGAATGGATCGGAACCACGGCTTCGCCACGGAGCTGGACCGATGCGCTGGCGTACGCCGAAGGCGGTTTTGCGGGCACAAAAGACTGGCGGATTCCCAATGTCCACGAGCTGGAGAGCCTCATGAACTACGGCACCGCCAACGATTCCTGGCTCGAGGCATCCGGCTTCAAAGACGTTTTCAATGCGTACTACTGGACGTCGACGACCTGTCTACCAGACACCACCTACGCCTACGTGATGAATCTGGGGCGGGGCGCGATCACGAAGGCGGACAAGACGAACTACGAGGACTACTACGTGTTGCTGGTGAGGAGCCTGAGCGAGTAGGGGCGAAAGACGATGAAAACGACTACGCTGCGTGTGATGGCGGTTCTCCTCATGGGGGTGGGGACTCTGGGGGCATACGCAAACCCCGCTCACGAAGAAGAGACCTGGGACCTGCCGAAAACCGGGCAGACAACCAGTTATGGAACGGGGAGCGACGGCGACCTGGAGATGGGCGTGGCCTGGGAGAACGACACCCGGTTCGAACTCGTCGTCTCCCAGGTGCTGATCGACCATCTGACCGGGCTCATGTGGGCCCAGAGCCCGGAGATCGCCACGCAAACCTGGACCCAGGCCATCGACTACGCGAACGCGAGCACCCATGCAGATTTCACAGACTGGCGGCTCCCCAACCTGCGGGAGCTTCGCAGCCTGATCCACTACGGGAGAGACACGGTGACCTGGCTGAGGGGCGTGGGCTTCGTGAATCTCCAGCCAGCGGCGTATTGGACATCCACCACCTACTACGCGAGTACAAGTCAGGCCTGGTACGTTCACCTGACCGAGGGAACCCTCTCCCGAGGCTCCAAATCCTCCGCGTACTACGTGATCCTCGTACGCTGAGGCGGCGAGGCCGCGAGCCGGATCCTGGCGACCAGCGCGGTTCGGAAGAGCTCCCCGGTCGGATGCAGATCGGGCCGGGGGAGGACGGGCGAGCTGCCGCCGCCCGCACCGGCCCCGCAGGCACAGTCTGTCCCTCAGTCTCCCCCCGCCCCCGCCCCGATCCTGCGGGGCTCCCGGAGCAGGCACGCCAACACGCAGGCGGCCACCGTCAATCCCAGAAGCACCAGCAGGGAGCCCGTCATGCTCCCCCCGGGACTCTTCAGCATCTCCATCCCGAAGATGAACACGATCCCGGAGATCTGTCCCATCACCAGGAGCAGGCTGTTCGAGGTGCCCTCCGGACCCGGG
>JAFGFV010000441.1 GCA_016930895.1 Spirochaetales bacterium
AGCCGGCTGCATCGTCAAGACCGCCGGGGTGGACCCGAGCATCCTCAAGTTCAAGGGACCGGCGCGGGTCTTCTTCTCCCAGGAGGCTGCCTGCGACGGGATCCTGGGCGGGGCGGTGCAGGCCGGGGACGTGGTGGTCATCCGCTACGAGGGGCCCAAGGGGGGCCCGGGCATGCAGGAGATGCTCTATCCCACCTCCTACATCAAGGCCCGGCACCTGGGCAAGGAGTGCGCCCTGGTCACCGACGGGCGCTTCTCCGGGGGGACCTCGGGGCTGTCCATCGGCCACGTGTCACCGGAGGCCGCCTCCGGCGGGGCGATCGCCCTGGTGGAGGACGGGGACATCATCGCCATCGACATCCCGGCCCGGAGCATCGACGTGGAGCTGTCGGCGGAGGAGCTGGCGGCGCGGCGCAAGCGGGAGGAGGCCCGGGGCGAGGCGGCCTTTACCCCGAGAGGGCGGGACCGGACGGTCTCCCCGGCCCTGCAGGCGTACTCCCTGTTCGCCGCCTCGGCGGACCTGGGGGCCGTGCGGCGGCTGCCCCGGTAGCGGGAAGTGCGGGGCACAGCCCGCGCAGACGGCGGCACGCCGACTGGCGGAAGCGCCCTGCCAGGCAGGGGCGGTGCGGCGGCAGGGGCGCCAGTGGCTGCCAAAGGCAGGCGAAAAATGGGGGGGCGACCCGTAGGGGACTTCCCAGGTATGGATTTTCGGAGCGGCTTCGACTACTATTGAGCCGGAGAATGACCGTGGGAGTGCGGACGCCAAGGGGGCCTGCAAGATGAAGTTCATCGTGACGATATCGCGGGACGAGGACGGTGTTTTTGTCGCCGAGTGTCCGGCCATACCAGGCTGTGTCAGTCAGGGCAGAACCGAAAGCGAGGCGGAGAAGAACATCCAAGAGGCGATCAGAGAGTGTCTTGAAGTCCGGGCTGAGAAGGGAATGCCGTTGACCGTGGCAACGCGGCAGGTGGAGGTCACCGTATAGTGCCACCCGTGCCCGTCCTGAGACCGAGAGAAGTAATCAGCGCCTTTGAGGTCTTCGGATGGGAAACCGCTCGCCAGCGCGGTAGCCATACGATTCTCACGAAGCCTGGTCATATCGCGACCCTGTCAGTGCCGAATCATGCGACCGTAGCCAGAGGCACTCTGCGCAGTCTCATCGCACGGGCAGGTCTGACCGTCGAGGAGTTCTTGTCGGCCGTGACCCGGTGATTGACTCCGTCCTTGACGGGGGCCGTGCGAATAGAATATATTCTAGTCATGCCAACCACCACCGTGCATCTGCCGGGGGAGCTGCTTCAGAAGATGGACGCCGCGGCCCGGCGACGGGGAATCAGCCGCAACCGCTTCGTCGTCGAGGCCTGCGAAGAGGCCGTGGCGGCCGACGCGGGCCAGTGGCCGGAGGACCTGTTCGAGCTCGGTCTCTCCGGCGAGGACCAGGCTCTGCTGGAGCAGGCCTCCGCTGAGCTGGAGCGGGCGGTCCTGGAGAACCGCAGGAATCGCGGAGCGTCACTTCTCTGATGGATGTGCTGGATACCACGGCTTTTTCCGCCGCCATGCGCAACGAGCCGGACATGATCGCGTTCCTGAAGGCCCGTGCGCCGGGGGACGTCGCGCTGGTGCCGCCCGTCGTGGCCGAGATCGAGTACGGGATCCAGCGGCTGGAGGAGGGTTCGAAGAAGCGCACCCTGCTGGCGCGCCGGCAGGCGCAGCTGCTGGAGGCGATCCGAGTGCTCGACTGGAACCCGGAGGCCTCGGTGCGGTTCGGGACCATCAAGGCCGCCCTCGAGCGCGGCGGTATCCTGATCGACGACTTTGACATCGCCGTTGCCGCCATCGCCCAGGCTCACGGGGCCCAGGTGGTCACGGCGAATCTCGCGCACTTCCTTCGGATCGAGGGTCTGACCAGCCTGCACTGGCGCGGGTAGTCCCCTGCAGCGCGGCTCCGCAGCGCGGCAGCTCCGGGGCCCCTACACGTACACGAAGGGGATCAGATCCTGCTCGGTGGTGCGAAGCGCCTTCTCGTCGAAGCCCAGCTTGAGCTCTTCCGCCCGCGCCAACGCCTCCTCGAGGTAGCGGTCGTACAGGCGCCGCAGCGCGGCCTCGTCCTCAGCCGCGGCCGCCTCTTCCCCCTCCCGCTCGTCCAAAGTCGCGTCTGCTGCGGCCAGCGCCTCGTCCAGCCCGAACGTCACCACCGGCCCCTCGTGGCCCCGGAAGCGCCAGCTGCCCGTGCGGATGTCGAACTCGTACAGGGGCAGGAAGTACCTCCCGTGCTCGCACACGAAGCACAGCGCCGCCGTGATGAACTCGTACTCCGCGTCGCTCATCAGGTAGTGGAAGTTCAGCCGAATCCAGCCGGGCTTGAGCCCCACGAACCCCCGCATCAGCTGCTCCTTGAACTTCCGCGACCGCGCCCCGTCGATGTGCAGCACCCGGTGCCCGTAGGGCCCGGCGCACGAGCACCCCGCGCGGCTCTGGATCCCGAACAGGTCGTTCAGCAGCACCGTGACGAAGCGGGGATGAAAGTAGGAGTCCCCGCAGCGGATGTTGAAGGAGAAGATCGCGATGCGCCGGTCCGGGTCCCGGTTTCCCATGATCTCGATGGGCTCGCAGTGACCGAACTTCTCCAGGGTCCGGCGGATCAGCTCCTTCTCGCGCGCGGCGATCCGCTCCAGGCCCAGCCGCTCCTTGAGCTCCAGGACCAGGGCGGCCCGCAGGACCTGCAGGATCCCGGGGGTGCCCGGCTTTTCCCGGGCCTCGATGTCCGTGCTGTAGGCCTGCTCGTCCAGGCTCACGTAGTCCACCGTGCCCCCGGCCCCCACCGTGGGCGGCAGGTCCCGGCGGTAGATCCGCTCGTGGATGATCAGGATGCCGCTCGAACCGGGGCCGCCCAGGAACTTGTGCGGCGAGAAGTAGATCCCGTCGAAGTAGCTCTCCCCGTCCCGGGACATGTCGATCTCCCCGTATGGAGCGCTGGCCGCAAAGTCGAAGAAAGCCAGGGCCCCGTGGCGGTGCAGGATCCGCGCCACCTCGTACACCGGGGTCACGACCCCGGACACGTTGGAGGCGGCGGAAAAGGCGCCGATCAGCCGCCGCCCCTGGTACTCCGGCCGGGAGAGCTTGTCCTCCAGGTCCTGCAGGTCCACCAGCCCCTCGGGGTCCAGCTCGACCTCCACGACCTCGGCGAAGCACTCCCGCCAGG
>JAFGFV010000442.1 GCA_016930895.1 Spirochaetales bacterium
CCCAGCGGATATGAGCCGCTTGCTCTACCACCTGAGCTACGCCGCCATTCGAGGACTTCGGATTTCGTGCACTATACCAATCGCCCCGGATCATGTCAAGGATTTGGGCTGCCGCGGGCCGGCGCTCCCTGGGGACCGGCGCTCCCCCGCGGGGCCCGCGCTCCCCCATGGGGCGTCTTGGGCGCCTTGTCCCCCGTCAACTCATCCAAGAATCTATACGTAGCAGAGCCGTTGAATCATCCGAAAACCTATACGGACGTGTGTACCAGGATGGGTGCCTGCTTGGTCTGCAGGGTCTCCGTCACCGGCACAGGGCCTGCGTCAGGTGCGTACTTGGTTCGAGCCAGCCGGTACAGCTTCTCCTGCAGATCCCGGATCCGGCTCTTGACTTGACGGGCCGTCCCCTGCGGCGCTCCTCCCGCAAGGCCTCCTTGATGCTCTCCTCCGGGGAGGGCCAGTCCAACAGCCGGCGGTACGGGCGCCCCCGGCGGAAGTGGGCTTTCCCCGAAAAGGGGGGTATCCATGTAGCTCCACAAGACACGATACGTTGTGGTGGACTCTTCTCCGGGATATCCGCTCGCGGGGCGGGATTACCCGCGGTCCTGGAACCAGTTGCGCGCCTGTTTCCCTGACGATAGCGCATGCCTGAGCTGTCTGCCTCCCCTGCGGTGGCCTGAAGGTTTCGTATGCCCTGCGTGCGGCAGCAGCGACGGCCCGTACAGCTGTGCGCGGACACGCGTCACCTGCCGTGGGTGTCACCATCAGACGACGGTCACCGCCGGGACCATCTTCGACAAGACGCGCACCCCTGTGATCTCCTGGTTTGCGGCGACCTGGTCCGTGACCAACCAGAAGGCAACTGTAAGCGCGGTGGGACTACAGCGCGTTCTGGGGCCGGGCAGCTATCAGACGGCTTGGACGAAGCTGCACAAGCTACGCTGGGCCATGGTCCGGCCGGATCGCGACAGGCTTCCAGGAGGGGTCGAGGTGGACGAATCCTACATCGGCGGCCCAGAGGAGGGTGTTCACGGCCGGCAGCCTGAGAGGAAAGCGATCGTCGCCATCGCGGTGGCGGTCCACGAGCCGAAAGAGCTCGGCCCGGTACGACCCCGCCGCATACCCGACGTTTCCGGAGGGAGTCTGGTGCCCGTCGTGTGCGAGGTTGTGGAACCGGGATCGGCGCATGCGGACGGATGGGGCGGCTACGGAGGCCTGTCGAAGCGCGGGTACTGCCATGAAATTACCCTCCGGTGGTCCGTCGCTGATCCAGCGCATGTATCGATGCCGGCAGTGCACCGAGTGTCTTCCCTGCTCAAACGGTGGCTTCTGGGGACCCATCAGGGTGGCGTCGGCCATTCGCAGCTGGACCTCTATCTGGAGTTATTGTTCGGGTCTCAAAATCCTCAGGATCCGGCCAAGAGCGTGGTGGAAGGCGCCGATGAGCCATTTGCAGCCTGAATCCTGAGGATAATCTCTCCCAAGCTTTCGTGCTGTCGGCAATACTGAAGAAGACCAAACGGAGGTTTTCACCGAGCCGGATGCGGTCCGCAATGATCCAGGACAACCTTCGGTTGTCTGGCACCTGCTCAAGATCGGCCGCTCACCACCGGGGTTCGACCCGGCTTTGTTGAATCCCTAATTTGTCCCCTTGCCCCCTCCGGGGAGTGACTCTGCACACGATCGCCGGCGCACGACCACTCGGAGCCTCTCTTCTGACTTCACGTGGTCCGACAGATAGTCATGAGTACGGTTCCGGGGCGCGCCACTTCAGCCCAAGCCCGAATTGCCCCGCCCAATCCACCAACCGCCCTACCTGCCAGGCGGTCCGACCGTCTTGCGCCGTCATCCCTGCGGTTAATCCCTCCACTATGACTCATGGCCTGGTCCGTGGAGGGAGCCCTGGAGATCGTGCCCTTCGCCCTGCTCGTTCTGATGACGGCCGTGGCCGTGTGGCTGGGGGTGCGGATGTACCGAAGCGTGCGGCCTGCGGGGTCGGCTACCGCACCGGCAGCCCCGGTGTCGCCTTCGTAGCCCCCGGCCAGAGCCGGGCCGGCGGCAACCTGTTTCTTGATTCGCAGGGCCGATCGCAGTACCGTTCTCCGGGGGGGTACATCGTGGGCTGGACTTTGTTCCTTGCGGGTGGCTTCGTACTGGTAGGGGTGGCTGTCGCTGTGGTGTTCGTGCTGGCGATGCGCCAGGATCGGCGGGTCAGGGGAAGTCTTGTCGGCCTTGCGGGGGCACAGGGTTTCGAGTACCTTGCCGAACCGCAGCAGGAGGAAGCGCAGGCGCTGCTGGACTGCGTGAGGGCGGCGCGCTTCTTCACCAGTTCGCAAGTTCACCGCAACGACAGGAACCTGTTCTCCGACCTTCTTCAGGGGACTTACAGGGACCGTCTGTTTCAGTTCTTCCGACACACCCACAAGCACGCTGAGCTGCGAACCCGCACCGGCCACCACTCCCGCAGCATGGCTCGCGGCGGGGGACAAATGGAGGTGCGCTCGGTCACCAGCTTCGTACTGGTGATGCCCTTCGGGCGTCCCTTGCGCCTCCAGCCTGTCTGGTTCAAACGGGCGTCGATGCTCGACGCCGTTTTCACCCTGGCGGGCCTGTCCAGAGCCCGGGCTGGCGCCCCGGAGATCGACCGTCGCTTCCACTGCTTCTGTGCCGACCCATCCTTCGTACCGCAGTTCCTGGCCCCCGAAGTCGAGGAGCTGGGGGATTCGC
>JAFGFV010000443.1 GCA_016930895.1 Spirochaetales bacterium
CAGTACTGCGCCAGCAAGGAGGTGGCCGTGGGGGGCAAGCGGTACCTGCGGGAAGAGCCGCTGCCCCTCCAGCGGGTGAGCACCCCCGGATGCGCGACCATCGATCAGCTGACGGCCTTCCTGGAAATCCCCAGGAGCCGGGTGGCCAAGAGCTTGGTCTACACCACGCCGGAAGGGCTGGTCATGGCGGTGGTGCGGGGCGACTACGATCTGGGGATCGAGAAGCTCTCGGCCTTTCTCAAGGTCCCGGTGTTTCGCCCCGCCACGGACCAGGAGCTCGAGGCGGTGGGGCTGATCCCCGGCTACCTGTCACCGGTGGGCTGCGGCGCGCCCGTGCGAGTGGTGGTGGACGACGCGGTGGCCCGCTCCGGCAACCTCGTGGCCGGAGCCAACGAGCCGGAAACCCATCTGACCAACGTGAACTTCGGCCGGGACTTCGACAGCCGGCAGGTCACCGACATCTCTCTGACCCAGGACAATCGCATCTGCCTGCAGTGCGGGGGGACCCTGCGGGAGATCAAGGCCATGGAGGTGGGGCATATCTTCAAGCTGGGGGACTACTACACCCGCAGGATGGAGCTGAGCTTCCAGGACGAGCGCGGAGGCTTCACCTATCCGCACATGGGCTGCTACGGGGTGGGGCTGGGCAGGCTCATGGACGCGGTGGTGCGGGCTCACCACGACGAGCGGGGCATCGTCTGGCCGGTGGCGCTGGCCCCCTTCAAGGCGTACCTCATGAGCGTGGGCAAGTCCCTGACGGTCAAGAAGGCTGCCGACGCCCTGGCCGACGAGTTGGGCGATCAGGTCCTGTACGACGACCGCGACGAGTCCCCGGGGGTCAAGTTCATGGACGCGGACCTGATCGGCCTGCCGCTTCGCATCGTCGTGGCCACCAAGCACATGGCCGACGGCGTGGTGGAGCTGCGCTGGCGTTCCGGCGGCGAGCCGAGCCTGGTGAAGGTGGCGGAGGCAGCGCGCTTGGTGCAGGAATTGGGGGCGCCCGCCGACCATCCGGGCCCGTCGGGGTAAGGCATGGAGTTCGTTCTCAGCGAGGAAACCGCAGCCCAGATCGTGTACGCCATGGAGGACCAGCAGCATCGCTTCGTGGTCCATCGAGGGAGCGGGGAGCTGCTGCCGGCCGACGGCGAGGAGGCCAGGTCCTGCCCGGAGGGGGTCGCCGCGCTGCCCAAGTGGCGGCCCATCGACGGGTTTCAGCTCATGGAGCGCTTCGTGGCGCGGCTGCACAATCCAATCTTCCGGGAACGGCTGCGGGAGGCGCTGGCCTCGGGCAAGGGGGTGTTCCGCAAGTTCAAGGACATCCTGAAGGAAGAGCGGGAAATCGAGCGGCTGTGGTTCGCATTCAAGGAACGGGAGATGCTCCGGGTGGTGCAGGATTGGTACAACGAGCAGCGCGAGCTGGCGGGGCTGGAGCGGTTGGAGCTGGAACCGCCGGAGGAGGAGCCCGAGGAGCTGCTCGAAACCGACTTCGCGATCGTGCCTGCGGAGCCGGGCCACCTGGACGAGCTCCGGCGCCTGGACCGGCAGGGCTTCCGGGAGGCCTTTCCGGAGGAAGACCCACGGCGCGTGCAGAAGCTGTACGGGGGGCGGCGCGCCGGGCTGCCGGGACCGCTGGAGGAACAGAGCCTAGCGCGGGTCGCCACCGCACCGGACGGCAGGTTCGCGGGGTTCTGGTGGGCCGTGGAGCGGCGGCAGGAGCTGGCGGATCGCCTGGACCTGAACCTGGTCCAGCTGGCCGTGGGGCGGCGCTTCCGGGGCCTGGGGCTGGGCAGGCTGCTGCTCAAGAACCTGGCCGCCGAGGCCCGGGATCGGGGCTACGTCCGCCTGACCGTGGAGCTGGAAGGGCAGGCCCTCTGCCTCCACGAGGTTTTCGCCGGGTTGGGCTTCAAGCCGATCTCAGAACGCCTGGCCCTGGACCCGAGCCTTTTCGATGTCTAGCCGGACCGAAGCCGCCCCAGGATGATCTCGACCGCTTCGGCGAATCCGCGGGCTGACTCTTGACGGGTAATGTACTCCGGGGGAAAGGCGAGCTGTGGCAGAAAGGAGGCGATATTGGCCATGGCCACCGTGTGCGGCAAGGCACGGAACATGGGCTCGTCGTTGGGCGAGTCCCCGGTGAACAGGATCCGCCGGCGTTGCCGCTCTTCGGAGAGCTCCCGCCCGCGGTCCTCCAGGAAGCGCCGCACCCCGCTCACCTTGTCGAAGCTCCCGTACCAGCAGTTCACGTGGATGCTCGACACCTTGCAGACCGCCCCCTCCTGCGCCGCGATGCGGCAAATCGCCTCCACCGCCTCCGACCCCAACGGCTCGACGTCCTCCCGGAAGTCCACGGCCAGGTCCACCAGGCGGAAGGGCTGATCGGCGGCGATGCCGCATCCCGGCACCTCGGCGAGCACACGCTCGCGCACCCGCTCCAGACGCCTGCGCCCCTCGCGACGCTCCTCCTCGGAGATCAGGTTCCGGCGCTGCATGCGCCGGGCCTGCCGGTCGTAAGCGTAATAGAAGGCCCCGTTTTCCCCGATCACGGCGGCCACCGGCCACATCCGGGCGATGTGATCGCACCAGCCTGCCGGGCGGCCGGTCACGACCACCACCTCCAGACCGGCGCGGTGCAGCTCCCACAGGGCGCCATAGGACTCCGCGAGCAGCAGCCCGTCTTGGGTGATCGTATCGTCGATGTCGGTGAAAAAGCTCTCCAGCTCCCGGCAGAGCTCCGCCGGGATCTCGTCGATTGGCCTGGGTTCGTGCATGGCCCTCCGAGGCTACACCGGCCCCCGGGAGCGGGTCAACGCTCCGCAGCGCGGTCACCACCGGGACGGGCGGGGCCTTCAACCTTGCTTGACTTGGACCGGGAATCCCATACAATGGAAGCTCGAATGTGCAGCGTCGCTGCACCGAGCAACGAGAAGGAAAAGGAGGAAGGATGAAAAAGCTATTGATCCTGTTGCTCATTGTGGGAGTGGCGGGCTTCGCTTTCGCCGGCGGGGCCAAGGAAGCTCCCGCCCCTGAGGTGGAGGGGGCGCCCAAGGCCGAGGCTGCGGCCAAGGCCATCAAGAACCCGGATACCTTCATCCGCGCTGCGTATGGGACGATCGACAGCCTCGATCCGGCCAAGCTGTACGACAACGTCTCCGGCGGCTGCGCCCAGCAGATCTACGAGAACCTGATCTTCTTCGAGGGCAGCTCCACCGAGAAGTTCGTGCCGGTCCTGTCCACCCAGGTTCCGAGTGCCTCGAACGGCCTGATCACCAACGGGGGCAAGACCTACACCTTCCCGATCCGCAAAGGGGTCAAGTTCCACAGCGGCAACACCCTGACCGCCGAAGGAGTGGCCTACTCCTTCAAGCGCGCCCTGGTCAACGACCCGGACGGCGGGCCCATGTGGATGCTCTTCGAGCCCCTCTTCGGGACCTACGGCTCCCGGGACGACGACGGCAACATCGTCCTGACCATGGACATGCTCGACCAGGCGATCCAGGTCAAGGGCGACTCGGTGGTCTTCAACCTCAAGGCTCCCTTCTCGCCCTTCCTGTCGATCCTGACCTACGTCTGCTGCGTGGTCATTGACAAGGACTTCGCTATTGAGAACGGCGACTGGGACGGCACCGCGGCGGACATGGCCCGGGTCAATGCCCCCGCCGAGGGCCAGGAGCCGCTGTACGAGATCGCCAGCGGCACCGGCCCCTACAAGCTCGGCCGCTGGGAGAAGGGCGTGGAGATCGTGTTCGAGCGCTTCGACGGGTACTGGGGGCCCAAGCCGGCCATGGCCAAGGGCATCTACCGGGTGGTGGAGGAGTGGTCGACCCGCAAGCTTCTGCTCCTCCAGGGGGACGTGGACTCGGCCCTGGTGGATCCCATGTACTACGAAGAAATGAACCAGGAGTCGGGCCTGAACATCTACAAGGACCTGACTTCCCTGGGCAACCGGGGCATCAACTTCAACATGAAGATCACCACCACGGACAACCCCGCCATCGGCTCCGGCAAGCTGGACGGCAAGGGGATCCCGCCGGACTTCTTCGCCGACAAGGACGTGCGCCTGGGCTTCGCCTATGCCTTCGACACCCAGACCCAGCTGGACGAGATCCTGAAGGGCAACGGCGTGCCGGCGGCCACCCCGATCTGCGCCGGCCTGCCCTTCTTCAACCCGGACCTCAAGCCCTACCCCTTCGACCTCAAGAAGGCGGAGGAGCATTTCAAGAAGGCCTGGGGCGGCAAGGTCTGGTCCACCGGCTTCGAGTTCGACATGCTCTTCAACACCGGCAACGAGGTGCGGGAGCAGACCCTCAAGATGATGGCCG
>JAFGFV010000444.1 GCA_016930895.1 Spirochaetales bacterium
CTGCCTTCGTCGAACTGGATTCCCACGGCGCCGATGTCCTCGCGGCCGACCACGGCTTCGTAGCGCAGGATCCTGCCGGCCAGCGAGGGCCGCCCCCGGTGGCCCGAGAAGGCCGGCTGCAGGACCACCGGACGCTGCAGGAGGTCCTCCGCCACTCCAAACAGGAGGACTTTGGCGCCCGAGAAAGAAAGGTCCCGCAGGATGCACACTCGGGAGGCCCCTCCCACCTCGAGCGCGGCCTCCTTGGCTTCGAGTCCCAGGGCCTTGAGGCTAGCAGGGGTGATCTCGATGCGGACCTCCTTCCGGCGCTTTGCGTTGACGTTCGCCTCCAGCAGCTTCCCCAGCACCAGGATCAAGTCGTCCGGGGGCTTGTTGGAGTACACCAGGGTCAGGAAGTGCAGGTCCGGAGAGCTCCGGTCGTAGATGCGGTGGCTGATGACCCTGCCCGGGACGAAGAAGGCCAGAGGCTCGGGCCGATCAGGCCTGTGGAAGCAGAAGCGCAGCGACACCAGGAAATTGGACTGCCGGAGCCTCTTCAGGGACTCCGCCCGCAGCGCCGCGATGACCTTGGCGCCTGCCATGGAGCTGGAGTATATGGTGCAGGGGAAATCGTCGCCCAGGCATTTGACCGCGGTCTGGTCGGAGAGCAGCCCCAGGACTTGAATGACCTGCCGGTTGAAGGTCACTTCCAGCTCGCCGTACTGCTGGTAGAACTGGTTGAGCTGCTGCGTCGTTACCAGGGCCATCTTGCGCGAGCTCCCGGTCTGCGGCGCCGTGTGAAGCGCTCGGAGTATGGACGAGCTTACGGCGGAGGCGCTACTATTGTGCCCACGTGCTGCTCCGCTGCGGGTACTATAGTAGATGCCGGCGCGGGGCGTCAATGAATACCGAGGGCAGGACGGAATGTATTCGATTTTCGGGCTCGGCAATCCGCTTCTGGATCTGATCGCTCCTGTGGATTTCCAGACCCTGGAGTGGACCGGGGCGGCCCGGGGGACGATGAACCTGGTCGACGGCGAACGGATGCGGGAGATCCTGGGCGTGGTGTCGGGGTACACCCTGATACCTGGGGGCAGCTGTGCCAACACGCTGCGGGGGATCTCCTGGCTCAGGCAGGCCCGCGGCGGCGCCAGTGCGCCCCTGGCGCCGGCCATATACTGCGGGGCGGTGGGGGAGGACGAGCTCGGCGAGCGCTACCAGGAAATCCTTGAGCGCGTCGGGGTGGTGCACCGTCTGGTCCGCAAGCCCGCTGCCACGGGCTGTTCGCTCATCCTGGTCACGCCGGACTACGAGCGCACGATGTTCACCCACCTCGGTGCCTGCCGCCAGTACGGTTGGTCGGACCTGGATATGGAGGCCCTGGAACACTCGAGCCTGCTGTACTTCACGGGGTTCATGTGGGACACCGAGAGCCAGAAGGAGGCGGTCATGCTGGCGATCGACCGGGCCAGGGCCCTGGGAATCCCTATCGCCTTCGACCTTGCCGACCCCTTCGCCGTTACCCGGTCCAAGTCCGAGTTCTTGGGGCTCGTCCCCTCCCGGGTTGACGTGCTGTTCGGAAACCGCGAGGAGTACCGCATGATGTTCGGGCATCGGCGCACGGACCTGGAGACTATTCAGGAAGCCGGGCGCTTCTGCGCCACGACCCTCATGAAGGTCGGCCACGACGGGTGTTACCTGAACGATAGCGGCCGGGTCCAGAAGATGGCCGGATTCCAGGTCGACGCGGTGGATACCACGGCGGCGGGGGACTGTTTCGCCGCGGGGTTTCTCTACGGACGCCTGACCGGACGCACCGCCGCGGCCTCGGCCCGACTGGCCAACCGCCTGGCGGCTGCGATCGTGACCGTCCACGGCTGCGACTTCAGCTCTCTGGATCCACTCCCGATCCTGTCGGCAGGCGAGTGATGAACTCGGTCAGCCCGCGTTCGCATTGGACCTCGAGAGTGCCCCCGTGCTCCTCCACGATTCTCTTGCAGATCGTCAGCCCGAGGCCCGTGCCTTCTTCCTTCTTGTAGGAGTAGAAGGGGTCGAAGACGCGCCCGGCCACCTCCACGGGCAGCGGCGGCCCGCTGTTGGCGACGGCGATCTTGAGGTGCCGGTCCTCCTGGATGGAGCGAATGCTGATCGTGCGCTCCGCCTCGACCTCCCGGAGGTAGTCCCTGGCATTTTCGAGCAGGTTGATCAGGACCTTCTTGAGCTTCTGCCTGTCCGCACGGACTACGTGCTCGGCCCCGGTCTCCACCTCGACGGCAATGCGGTCCTTCTGGAAGCTCAGGTGGAACAGCTCCAGCACCTCCCGCACGAGACTGCCCACCTCGAACTGCGTCAGCCGGAGATTGGGTTGCCCCCTGGAGAAGGACAGCAGCTCCTCCACCATCTCGATCAGCCGCGTGACCTCTTGGTTGATGATCGCGCCGAACTCCGCGCGTTGGGCCGCGGGCAGGTCGGCCTGCAGGAGGGAAACGAAGCCCAGGATCGTGGCAAGCGGTCCCTTGAGATCGTGGACGATCATGCTGGACATCTGCCCGAGCATCATCAGACTCTCTCGCTTGAGCTCCTGCGCGTGGACGTAGTGGCTGTAGAGCACCGAGGAGGCCACGTGAGAGACCGCTTGCATGAACATCAGCTCCGACGGGTCCAGAGGCTGGGTCTCTTCGAAGGCAAATACCAGGACCCCGAAGCGGATGTCGGCGAAGTACAGCGGCAGCACGCACAGGCTCGCGCGGTTCTCCAGGGGGAAGAGTTGCGGCCCCTCGGTTGCCGCCAGGACGGATCGCTTGACCGTGTCCTGCAGGCGGGAAAGGCGGGTCGGGTCCTGGGGAGGGATGCGCAGGTTGAGGGCCTCGGCCCCCGTTTCCCAGCACCAGCCGTCCCTGGCGCCCAGCTCGTGCGTGAGGCGGTCGATGGTCCGCCGCAGCACCGCATCGGCATCGCCGGCGGCCTTGAGATCCAGGTCGAGCTGGTTCAGGAAGCGCAGCTCCTCGACGGTGCGCAGCAGCAGCCGGTTCTGCTCGTCGAGGGAGGCGATGAGCTCCTGGTTGTGCCGCTTGAGAGAGTGCACCTCCAGAGCGTTGCGGACCGTACCGGCCAGCTCCTCGAACTCCCAGGGCTTGCTGAGGTACCGGTAGACCGAGCCGCGGTTGATCGCATCGATCACCACGTCGATGTCGGCGTAGCCGGTCACCAGCACCCGGGCCGTATCCGGATGGTCCCGGGCCACGGTCTCCAGGAGCTGGATCCCGCTCATGGCGGGCATGCGCTGGTCGGCGAACAGGACGTGAACCGGCTCGCGGGACAGAACGCCGAGGGCCTCCGATCCCGTCGTAGCCGTGAAGACTCGGTACTCTTTCGAGAAGAAACGTCGGAACAGCTCGAGGACCTGGGGGTCGTCGTCGACGTACATCAACGAATATCGACCCTCACCGCCGCGGTCATTCATCCCCGGGCTCCTCACAGAAGCGCACACAAAAAAAGCCCCGCTCGTGCCGTCCGGAGAAACATCCTCTTGAACCTTGGGAGCGTTCAAGTGGGTTTCCGCATCGAGGAATCATGTTTCCCGCCCCTGAGGGCGGTGGGCAATCAACCCCGATATCAGGAATCCCGGATTTAAGGTTTGACCCAAGAAGATATAAACCCCCTCGCGAACACAGCAGGGCTAGTTCTCTGCCAGGCTTCTGTCTATCGTATCGATCAACCTCTCCGCGATTTGTTCGATTTCCTGGGAACCCGGGTCCTCCGCCCCGCCTCGGGCGTTGCGGCAGCGAAACAGCTCGTCGGTGATGTTCAGGGCGGCCAGCAGCGAGACCTTCACGGGTTCGTAGGACGGGTACCGCTCCTGGATGTGCCGCACCGTGTTGCCGAGGTGGGCCACCAACCCCTCCAGATACGCCTGGTCATCCCGGGACTGGATCGTGAACCTCGTGCCCAGGATGTCTACTTCCAGGCTGCTCTTCGCCATCTCCGCTGCCTCTTGCGCGCGGTTAGAAGATGTCCAGCTCCCGGTCCGAGCCCGCGCCCTCTTCGTCCGGGACGTCCGAGGGCTCCTCCCCCTCCGGCGCGTCGGCCTCGGGGCGGTCTTCCTCCAACTCGCCAGCCGCCCCAGCCTCGTCCGACGAGGCCTGTTCGTCCGACGAGGCCTTGTCATGGGCGCGTGCGGTGCGCCCTGTTCCCGTTTCGGCCACCTCGTCTTCGAGCCGGTCGAGGTTCTCGATGGCCCGCAGAATCCCCGCCTCGATCTCTCTCTGGTCGGTCTTCAGATCACCGACGAGTTTCTCCAGCTCCTGCATGCGGGATTGGGTCGAATCCAGAGTCTTGCGGAGGCTCGTGTTCTCCGCCTTGAGGCTCTTGATGAGCTCCACCGCCTTGGTGATCTTGGCTTCAAGCAGACGAATCTGCTCCAGGCTGATCATTTCTTTTCCGCCGTCTCCGCCTGGGCCTTTGACGCCTTGACCTTCTCCACCAGTGCGGCGAACGCCGTGGGATCCTCGATGGCGAGATTGGACAGGGCCTTCCGGTTGATCTGGATATCCGCCGCCTGGAGTCCGTGGATCAGCGTGGAGTACGTCAGCCCGTGCTCCCGCGCCGCGGCCGAGATGCGAGTGATCCACAGGGCGCGGAAATCGCGCTTCTTGTTGCGCCGGTCACGGTATGCGTAGGCCAGGGACTTGGCCACCGCATCCTTGGCCGTGCGCATCAGATTGTGTCGTCTCCCCCAGTACCCTTTGGCGTGCTTGAGAAGCTTGTTGCGTCGGTTCTTACGTCTAGTTCCGTCGATTGCTCTCGACATGGTTATTGTGCTCCTTGTGGTCTCACGCGTAGGGCAGGCAGTTCTTGGCCCGGCGCGTTTCCACCTTGTTCAGGATCCCGGGTTGCCGCAGCTTGCGCTTGCGCTTGCTGGACTTCTTGGTGAGGATATGGCGAAGCCCCTGCTTCTTGTAGCGCACCTTTCCCGAGCCGGTGACCGTGTAGCGCTTGGCTGCGGCCCTTCGCGTCTTCATCTTTGGCATCGTCTCACGCACCTTTCGCGTAGATATTTGCTGGTTCTATGACAGTGTTGGAAGCAGTCTATTTCTTGGACTTCGGACTGATGAACATGGACATCATGCGGCCTTCCATCTGCGGCGGCCGGTCCATGATGTAGCTGTTCTCGAGAATCTCCAGAATTCTCTTCAGCACATTTCGCCCCAGCTCCGTGTGGGCCAGCTCCCGGCCGCGGAAACGGACGGTGACCTTGACCTTGAACCCGTCGTCGAGGAACTCCCGGATGTGCTTGGTCTTGAAGGCCAGATCGTGCTCCTCGATCTTGGGCTGCATCCGGATCTCCTTCATCTTGACCTGC
>JAFGFV010000445.1 GCA_016930895.1 Spirochaetales bacterium
CGCACGATCCGGCGGTCGACCTTCTCCAAGACCTCCGGGGTGACCACGGGAGCGGGGGCGTACGCCCCCATCCCGCCGGTATTGGGGCCCCTGTCCCCATCGAGGGCCCGCTTGTGGTCCTGCGAGGAGGGGAAGTACAGGGCCCGCTCGCCGTCGCACAGGGCCAGGATGGAAGCCTCCTCCCCCTGCAGGCACTCCTCGATCAGCACCGTATCCCCCGCCTCTCCGAAGGCATGCTCAGCCATGCACTCCCGCAGGGCCGAGAGGGCCTCCCCTCGATCCTGGCAGACTTGCACCCCTTTGCCCGCCGCCAGCCCCGCGGCCTTGACCACCACCGGACCCTCCGGAAGGCCGGCAAGGTAACGCTCGGCCTGCGCTGCCTCTTGGAAGACGGCAAAGCTCGGATGGGGGATCCCGTGGCGGCGCATGAACTCCCGGGCAAAGGCCTTGTCCCCCTCCAGCCGGGCCGCCGCAGCCACCGGGCCGAACACCGCGAGACCCTCGGCGAGAAACGCGTCGGCCAGGCCGTCGCACAGAGGGCCCTCGGGTCCCACCACGGTCAGGTCGATGCCGCGCTGCCGCGCCAGCTCGACCAGAGGGCGGAAATCCCCCGGGGCGGCCTGGGCGACTGCCAGGTTGCCCGGGGTGCCCGCGTTGCCGGGGACCGTCCATACCGCTTCCACCTCGCGGCTGCGACCCAGGAAATGCGCCAGCGCGTGCTCGCGTCCGCCGCCGCCCACCACCAGTACCCTGGCCATCACTCTCCCTCCCCCTGCAGGAACAGGTCCCCGACCGCAGCGCCGTCGAGGGTGATCCGCCCGTCCTTCTGGACAACCAACCGCCCTTGGAGGAGCAGCTCCGCGACCCGGTGCAGGGTCAGCGGGAACTCCACCCAGTCCCCGGCCTCCTTGAGCCGCTCCTGGACCGCCTTCGAATGCCTGACGATCAGCGACGCGCCGAAGCGCCTTCCTCCCTCGCGCACGTCCCGGATCACCTCCCCCAGGGTCGCGCCGGGGGGAAGGATGTTCCCCGCGGTGACCCCCGGAGGCAGGTCTACGGCCACGGGCCGGGACACCCGAGCGATCGGACCCCCGTCCAGCTCCGCCGTAACCAGGTGGGTCGTGCAGCGCACGGCGCTCTCGCCCTGGAGGATCGCCTTGGCGGTGGGAATCCAGCCCAGCCCCACGTAGCGCCGGCGGCCCTCCGGGTCCCGGACCCGCAGGTCCCCGGGGTGCACATTCACGATCGGGAGCGCCCCGCACAGCTCCGGGCTGATGACCCAATCGTACCCCGCTGCCGCCACCAGGCGCACGCCGTACTCCTCGAGGATGCGCAGGGTCTCCAGGTCGTAGGCCCGGCGCAGCCTCGGGTCCCGGAGGCCTCGCCGGAGGTCCCGGGCCGGCGCGGACGGTGCGTCCGCCGGCGGGATGTCCTCCGCCGGCGCGGCCCCGGGCGGACGATCCTGTTGCGGCGCGGCCCCGGCCGGCGCGCCTGACTCCCCCGCTGCCTCACCGGCTGAAGGCCGCGGAACGCCGCAGAACTCGTAGATGTCGTGCAGCCGCGCCTCCACCCCAAAGGCCTCGGCGATGCGCCGGAAGTTCGAAGCGGGGTTGTCCGACAGGATCAGGCGGATCCGGTAGGCGGGCGGTCCCCCGCCCGGGGGGGCGTACTCGAGGAGCTTGCGGGCGTTGCTGCCCGTGCCGCTCATCAGCACGGCGGCGGGCAGCCTCTCCCGCCCTTCCGCCCGGACGCTCACCCGCGGGCCTCCCGCACGTGGCGCACGGCGTTGCGAAACAGCGCCACTCCCTCTCCCTCCTGCGGCAGCTCCCCGCCCACGGCCACGGGCCGGGTCCAGGAGGGATGATTGTACGGCGACAGGTAGGCTTCCGGATGGGGCATCAGACCCAGAACGGTCCCGCCGGGGTCGCAAATCCCCGCCACGGCCCCCATCGATCCGTTCGGGTTCCAGGGGTAGAGCTGGGTCGGCCCGCCTTCCGGATCGACGTAGCGCAGCACCACCTGCCCGGCCCCCTCCAGGTGCTCCAGCAGTCCCGGCTCGCGCGTCAGAAACTTGCCCTCTCCGTGCCGCACGGGGAGGAACAGGCGTTCAAGCCCGGACGTCCACACACAGGGGGTGGAGGCCTCGACCCCGAGGTGTACCCAACGGTCCTCGAAGTGCCCGGAATCGTTGGCGGTGATGGTCACGCTGCGCTCCCACCAGGCCGGCCGAAATCGGGCGCCACCCGCGGCGGCCGCGCCCCCCCGGCCGCCCTCGCTGTCCGCACCGCCCTCCCGGTCCTCCGCTCCTTCCCGCGCCAGCCCGGGCAGGAGCCCCATCTTGACCAGGGTCTGGAAACCGTTGCAGATGCCGATCACGGGCCGTCCCGACCGGACGAACTCCTCCAGGTCATCGCGCAGCCGGTGACGGAAACGGCTGGCCTGCACCGTGCCCGCCCCGAGGTGGTCTCCGTTCGAGAAGCCCCCAATGAGCGCCAGGATCTCGAACTCCCCCAGCCGCCGCTCCCGCCGGAGCATGTCCGAGATGTGCACCAGCTCCGGATCCCCGCCGCCAAGCTCGAAGGCCAGAGCGGTCTCCCGCTCGCAGTTGAGGCCGTCCCCGGTGACCACCAGCACCCGCGGCCTCAGGCCGGTCCGGTTCTGCCCGCGCCGTTGCTCAGAGATCACTCAGGACCTCCTTCCAGGCCGCTTTGAGGGCAGACAGAGGCTGCTCGATCAGGAGCTCGCCGCCCTGTCCGCGAATGCGCAGGACCGGGTCGTCCCGCACCTCCCCGATGCAGGCCAGAGGCTGTCCCTCGAGACGAGCCTCGAACTCCCGGGCGAGCCCGGCGGCCACACTGACCAGGAAGCGGCTGTTGCTTTCGGAGTACAGCAGCGAGAGATCGCTCGCGGCACTGCCCGGCACGCGAACGAGATCCACCTCGGCCCCCAGTTCCCCGGCAAAGCACGCGCGGACCAGGGCGAGGGCCAGGCCCCCGAGCGCCGGGGTGTGGCAGGAGCGCACCAGGCCCTCGCCGATTGCCTGGTGCAGCTTCCGGTACAGGTCCATGGCCCGGGGAGCATCGACCCGCGGGACCTGCCCGCCCACGTAAGCCCTGCCCCGGGTGAGCTCACCGTAGCAGCGATACAGCTCCGAGGCCCCCAGCTCCTCCCGGGTCTCCCCGAGGATGTACAGCAGGTCCCCCGGAGCCTTCACGTCCAGGGTCACCGCGCGCCGCAGGTCCTCGATCCGACCGATCACCGAGACGAGCAGGGTCGGCGGCACCGAGATCGGGGGATCGGTCAGCGTGCTGTCGTTGGACATGCTGTCCTTGCCGGAGATCAAGGGGACCCGGTACGCGAGACAGTGGTCGTACAGCCCCTCGCAGGCCCGAACCAGCTGGGCGAGCTTGTGGCTGCGCTCGGGCATGCCCTCCTTGACCACGTTGGGCCAGCAGAAGTTGTCCAGGGCCGCGATGAACCCCGGGTCTCCGCCCGCACTGACCACCCGACGGACCGCCAGGTCCACCACCGAGGCGGCCATCCAGTAGGTATCCAGGTCGGAATAGTAAGGGTTGACACCCTCGGTCAAGACGATCCCCTCGAATCCCTCGTACTCGGCCCGCAGCACGGTGGCGTCCGTGGGCACGTCGAAGCAACGACCTCCGAAGGGCTTGACGATGCTGCGTCCCTGGACCTCGTGATCGTACTGCCGGGCCTTGGTCTCGCAGGAGGCGAGGTTCAGGCGCCGGACCATCGCCTGCAGCAGCTCGTCGTGGCTGCCCAGCCCGCCCCCGGGGCTGCCTGGCCCGCCGCCGGGCCGAGCGCCGCCGCCCGGACTGCCCAGCCGGACCTCGGGCTCCTCGAAAGTCCGAGGGCTGAAAGTGGCTTCGAGGTGGTAGGAGGGGTCGCCGTGGTGCAGGAACTCCAGCTCCAGGTAGGCTACGCTCCGGGCCCCGTAGCGGGCGTGGAAATACCCGCTCGCCGTGAACCGGCCCAGCTCGGTGGACTCCACCCCGCGGCGGGCCGACAGCTCCAGATACGCCGGAAGGGATTCCGGCGGGACCGCCAGGCTCATCCGTTCCTGGGCCTCCGACACCAGGATCTCCCACGGCAGAAGCCCTGGGTACTTGAGCGGGACCCTGGCCAGATCGATCTCGCAGCCTCCGGACAGCAGGGCCATCTCCCCCACCGAGGAGCTAAGGCCGCCGGCGCCGTTGTCCGTGAGCGTTCGGTACAACAGGCGGTCCCTGGCCTCCAGGAGCATGTCCGTCATGCGTTTCTGGGTGATAGGGTCGCCGATCTGTACCGCCTGCACGGGAGAGCCGGAATGCAGCTCCTCGGAGGAGAAGGTGGCGCCGTGGATCCCGTCCTTGCCCACGCGGCCGCCGACCATGACCACCGCGTCTCCGCTCTCGATTCTCTTTTCCGTGGACGGGCGGCCCCCGATCTCCAGCGGCATCTCTCCCAGGGTCCCGCAGAACACCAGAGGCTTACCCATGAAGCGGTCGTCGAACAGCTCCCAGCCGCGGGCGTAGGGGATCCCGCTCTGGTTGCCCCCTTCGATCACGCCCCGATGCACGCCGTCGCGGATGCGACGAGGGTGCAGAAGCCCCTGGGGCAGCTCGGCCTCCGTGAAGGGATCGCCGAGGCAGTAACCCCAGACGTTGGCCACCAGGCGGGCGCCCCTGCCGGTGCCGAAGGGGTCACGGTTTACCCCCACGATCCCGGTCATCGCCCCGCCGTAGGGGTCCAGGGCGCTGGGACTGTTGTGAGTCTCGACCTTGTAGACCAGGGCCAAGCGGTCGTTGAAGCGGATCACCCCTGCATTGTCACGAAACACGGACATGAGCCAGGGGGAATCGATCTCCTCGGTGACCCGGCGGATGTAGCTTGCGAACAGGGAGCGGATCCTCCGAGGGGGTCCGTCGGGACCCCTGTACTCGATCGACCCGTTGAACACCTTGTGATGGCAGTGCTCGGACCAGGTCTGCGCCAACGCTTCCAGCTCCACGTCGGTCGGCTGGGGTCCGAGGCCCACCCTGGCCCTGGCCTCCCGCACCTCCTCCCGGCGAAAGTAGTCCCGAATCGCCTTCATCTCCTCGAGGTTGAGGGCCAGCACCCGTTCCCGGCTGATCTCGAGGAGCCTGCTTTCCTCGACCTCCAGGTCTATTTCCTCGATTGAGGCTGCCGCAGGGGGCGCAGGCAGGGACGCGGGGACGGAGGCCTGTGCCGCCCCTTCCCCGGGGAGACGCGTTCCGGACTTCCGCCACTGCTCGTAGCTCTGGATCTCCACGTTCTCGATCAGGTCGTTGGCGAGCAGCTCCCGTCCGACCCGATGGGCCTGGGAGGCGCTCACGCCGTGGAGCAGGTACTGGGTGGCGGTGGACACCGGCAGGGCCGACCCGGGCGCCCGCTCCAACAGATCCGCCAGGGCGGAGGCTGCGGTCCGCCCCTCGTTGTCCGTCACCCCGGGGCGGTAGCACACCACCAGGGAGTAGGCAAAGGGTTCCGCCTCGAGGCTCTCGTTCAGGGAGTAGCGTTGAATGACCGGATCGTGGAAGAGCTCCTCGGCGGCGAACCGGGCCTCGGCCTCCCCGATCCCGGCGTCGTGCCTGCCGGCATCCCCGCCGCCGATGCGGTACAGCCGGCGCACCTCCACGCGCTCCACGGGGATGCCCAGGTGAGTCTGGATCTTGCGCTCGACGCTCCGCCCGGCCGCGTCCGGCACGCCGGGCTGAAGCCCCACTTCGATGAGCCAGCTCATGGCACCAGACGCACGCGCGGCGCGGCGGAACCGGCGGCGGCCACGGGGAGCGCCTCGACCCGTCCGATCACCACGGGGGTTTCGCCAGCCGCCTGGAGCGCGCTGCGGATCGCATCACAGCGCGCCCCCTCGACCACGAGCACGAGGCCGATCCCCATGTTAAAGGACTCGTACATCCCCTTGGCCTCCGGGTCCGTGTCGGGGATATTGCCGCAGCGCTGGATCAGCCGAAACAGGGGCGGGGCTGTCCAGCTGGACAGGTGCACCTCGGCCGCCAGCCCGGGAGGCAGTATCCGCACGAGGTTGTCCGGAAGCCCGCCCCCGGTGATGTGCGCCACTCCGCGGATCGCCGTTCCCAGCTCGGGGTCCCCCAGCAGCGGCAGCACGGCCGGCGCGTAGTTGCGGTGGGGCTCCAGCAGCGCCTCCCCCAGGGTGGTGCTGAGCTCCCTGATGTGCTCCCCCAGCCGAAGACCTCCGCGCTCGAGCAGGGCCCGCCGGGCCAGGGAGTAGCCGTTGGTGTGGAGCCCGGAAGATGCCAGCCCCACGAGGAGGTCTCCGGCGCGGATCGTCGCTCCCTGGAGGAGGCCTCCGGCATCGACGAACCCCGCCAGGGAGGCGCACACGTCATACTCCCCGGGCAGGTACAGATCCGGCTTCTCGGCGACCGCAGCCTCCAGAAGCACAAGTCCCAGGTCCCGGCAGGCCCGCCGTGCGGACTCGAGCAGCGGACCGACCAGGGAGGCGTCCACCCGGTGGCAACCTACGTAGAACAGCACCCCCAGTCCCTGGGCGCCCTGGCACAGAATGTCGTCGAGGCTGTGATGGAGGATGTCGAGGGCGAGGGATTCCGTCCTGCCGACCTGGATCCCCAGCCGGGTCTTGGTGCCCACCCCGTCCATGGTGAATACCAGGGCCGGGTGCTCCAGCCCGGCCAGCGGGGCGAGCCTTGCGCCGCAGGCGGCCGACCCGCCGGGGTCCAGGGCGAACAGCGCCCCGACCACCTCCCAGGCTCCCCGCTGGAAGGTGGAAGGCATCTCCGCCGTTTCCCCTCCGATCAGGGGGACGAGCCCTCCCGGAACCGGCGAAGCGACGAGCGCATCGGCGAAACCGCCCACCAGCACCTCGGCCTGCAGCGGGTGCAGATGCTCGGCCGCCAGGTAGTCCAGGAAGGCCAGGGGCCGCGCCGAGGGCGGGAGCTTGCGCCGGCACTCCCGCAGCAGGGCCCCTGCCCGCGCCGCGCTCGCGGCGCCCGCCGCGCCCGCCGCATCGGAGCTTGACAGACTGGCGCCCGCCTTCTGGAGCGGCTGGTAGCCCAGGGACCCGACCAGCCGCGCGCCCGCCAGCTCGCCCTCCAGTCCTCGCAGGCTCAGGGCCCCGCCGAACAGCCCGGCCCGGGTCAGGACCCGTTCGGTGTGGGTGCGCCGTACGTGGCTCTTGATGCGCTCGTTGGCCTCGTTGTTGGCTTCTACGTCGACCCCGGCGGCCCGGTAGGTTAGACGCTCGTCGGCCATGGGTGACTCCCCTGCTGCAGCGCCACCACTCCTGCGTGGAGACGGGATGGGATGGGCATATCACTCCTTACCATGTTCGCCTTGCCTGCGTCAAGAAATGCGCCGGTTCGGCAGCAGTCGCCGGTTCGGAGAACCCCCGGCTCTCCGAGCCGCCGGCTCCCCGAGCCGCGGCCGTTCTAAATCCGCACTTCCCCCCAGGCATCGTAGTACACCCGCTCGGGCTTGTAGCGATCGGCCTCGAGCCTGTCTTCGGCCGGGTGCCCCAGGGCGATCAGGGATACCGGCAGGATGCGGTCGGGGATGTGGAGGAGCTTCCGCATCTTCTGGACCCGCCCGGGGTGAGGGTACACCGCCAGCCACACAGCTCCCAACCCCAGGGCGTGGGCCGCCACGAGGACGTTCTGGGTGGCCGCGGCGCAGTCCTGGTTGATGTACTCCACTTCCTTCTCCACATCCTGGTCCCCGCAGACCAGGATGGCGAGGGGTGCATTGAGGAGCGTGGTGGAGTACGGGTGGAAGCTCGGAACGGCGTCCAGCACGCCGCGGCTGCTGATGACCAGAAAATGCCACGGCTGGGCGTTGCGGGCCGACGGAGCCTGCATCGCCGCCCGCAGCAGCCTCTCCACGACCTCCTGGCTCACCGCCTCCGCTGTGAACAGGCGCACCGAGCGCAGCGTCATGATTGCTTCGACAGCTTCCACTTTTGCCCTCCTCGTTGCCTGGCACCTCCAGGCCTATCCCAGGGGGCCTGAAAAGTCAAGGCGGTACAGGATATGAGCCGGGGCGCCAATAATGTGAATAGCAGACCCGGGACAGGTCCCGAGGCGACGGCCCGTACGAAACGGACAAAACGATGGATATCGATTACCTCTCCGAGGCGGACAAGTACCTGCTGTACGGCCTGCTGCTCAAGAAGCGCCGCTCCAGCGAGCTGGACCGCAAGGCCCTGGCCATCGTCCGCAGCAGGCGCACCCTGGACGAGAAGATCGAAGCCATCCTGAACCTCGGGCACGCCCCGGACCTCCGCCGCGGGCGAAGCAGCTCCGCGAGCCCGGCGGGTGTGGACGGAACGCAACCCCCGGGGCAGGCACAGACCCAACGGCGGAACACGCGGAGCAGGCGGCGCAGGACTGCGGTGGTCATCGACCTGTATCCGGAGGTCACCCGGCTCCTGAGCAGGTGCTCGCTCAAGCGGGCCCTCACCTTCACCCGGGTCGGCGAAAGCCTCGACGCCCTGTACCTGCTGCGCAGACCGGACGTGCGGCTCCTGATCGTAAATGAGAGCCTTCCCGCCGAGGAGTGCGTCCGGTACTACGAGATCTGCCGGGCCATCGAGCCGCAGGTGCGGATCATCTACCTGCTCGCGCCGCCCGAGCTCACGCGCGCGAGCCGGGAGTACCGGCGGCACACCCGCTTCGTTCCCAAGCCCATCGACATCGACCTCCTGGACAGGACGGCGCGGGAGCTGCTCGGGCTGTGAGCGCGCAGCCTCGGGGAGCGCTAACCGTAGAGCGCCCGCAGCTCCACCATGCTCCCGGGATCCAGCACGTTCTCGAGACTACTCATCCTGGCCTCGATCTCGGCGGCGTATTTCCGCTCCCGCCCCAGGAAGTAGTAGACGAAACGGTCCCGCAGGTAGAGCCCGGCGGAAAAGCACACGGACACCGCGATCGCGAGGGCTTCCTCGACGGTCCGACCGTTCAGCATCGTGCGGGACTGGATCCTGACGCTCGCGTGAGGCACCTTGAAGGGCTTGCCCTGAAGGACGATCGGCTCCAGCGGCTCACTGCCGCCTGGCGGGACCGCACCCAGCCCCTGCAAACTCAGGAGCCTGGACAGGGTCTTGCCGAGATCGACCAGGGTGGCGACCTGGTCGTCCATCAGCTGCGCGACTTCCGCCTCGGTGCCCACGGGCCGCAGCTCCCCCTCCTTGATCTGGAAGTAGCGCTTGAGGGGGAAATGGGTGAAGTGAAACGAGCCCTTTTCGAGCCGTTCCAGGATGGCACGCAGCCGGGAGAACTCCACCTGAAAGAAACCGCGCGAGAAGATTTGGGCCTTGCCGACGCCCGCGAGGGTAAGCTGGCCGTTGAGGAGCGGGAAGAAGGTCCGGTCGAAGGTCCGCAGGAAGCGAACGGCGAACAGCAGGAGGTTCTCCTGGTCGGCGTCGAAGTTGCCCCGCCCCCGCCCCTCCGGCGTCTCGTAGAGCTCCCGCAGCGCGGTGGTGTCCGGCTGGCCCTGCTCGTCGTAGGTGATGTAGCTGTTCAGCCGCCGTACCTCGAAGAGCTGCCCGTGCAGTCGCTTGACCGAATCCACCGCCGTCTGGATGTACTCCTCCATGCGCTTGCGCACCTTGGGTCCGCAGTCGAACTCCCCCGAGCTGATCGGCTCTCCCAGGCCTTCCCGCACCAGGTCGGCAAGGGCCAGATAGCGCCGCTCCCTGACCATGTTCAGTCCCAACAGGACATTGTACAGCGAGGGCAGGGTCAGGTCGGGCAGGAGGATCCGGTTGATCAGGTCGGTCACGCGGTCTGCCTCCTCGGTCTTCCCCTGCTTGGAGTAGACAACCTGCCCGGCCCCGACCAGCTCTTCCAGATACTCGGGGCGATAGTGAAGCGCCAGAAACAGGGACTCGATCCTGCGCATCTTGTCGACCAGGTCCCGGTCCCGGTAGTCCAGATGCACGAAATCGAACGCCGCGATGCGTTCGCAAAGCCGCTCGAGCAGCACCGCCAGGTTGTACCGCCGCCTGCTGAGATACAGCCAGCCCGCCTCCCGGACCGGGGCAAGCTTCTCGGACAGCTCCCCTGCCCAGGCCTGCAGCTGCCGAACCAGGAAGGACTGAAGGGCGGGTTCCGGCCGGACCCCCGGCGGCAGCAGGCGCGCTTCCAGAACGTGGGTCTCGCGCCCGAAGCGCTGCAGCAGGCGGCGTTCCCGCAGCAGGTATCTCAGGTACCCGGCCCTGGGGCGGGACACCTTGACGCTGCGCAGGACCCGCGAAGCCTGCTGACGGCCCGCCTGTTCGGCCGCCGCGCGGAGCACCCGCTGCACGCCCTGTTCGTCCTGTTCCTCGTCGATTGCCTGGATTCTCTCGATCTTCTGGGCGGTCGAGAGGCTGCTGGCCATGACCCTTTCGACGGCCAGCCGCCTGGGCTCCTCCCGCTCGCGGCGGAGCAGCGTGCCCAGGGTGATGTGACCTTCCGCTTCCCGCTCGAGCTCCCGACGGGTTCCCGGCTCCGGCATGCTGCTTCCCTCTCCCGCGCTCCTGCGGCCATTATCCGAGGCGCCCCCGCGGCTGTCAACCGCGGGGTCCCGACGGTGGCCGCCGCCGCTCTTGTTGGCTATATTATGGTGTATTGCCTGTGACGGCAGAAAGAGCCACTGAGTACTGTGATCAAGAAACAGCCATTCGGAGCGGACCTCCGCGAGCAGCTGGAGGCGAGCGCTCGGGACCGCCTCTACCACTTCATCCTCGACTACGGGGGCCTTCGCGGAGCTTTCGTCTGCGCCACCCGCATGGTCAACGAGATGCAGGCCAACCACGACCTTGGCCCGCGGGAGACCCTCGTTCTCGGGCACGGGTACCTGGCCGCAGCCCTCATGAGCTCGAGCCTCAAGGCCCCGGACCGGCTCCAGCTGCAGGTGACCTGTTCGGGCCCGGTGGGGGGGCTGTCGGTCGAGGCCAACGCCTTCGGCGAGGTGCGGGGCTACCTGCAGCACAACCCGATCCCGCTCCCCGAGGACGGCGACGCCTCCCTGCCGCAGCTGTTCGGCAGCGGTGTCCTGTCCGTGATCCGTCACCTCCAGGACGCCAAGCAGGCCTTCAGCGGACAGGTGGAGCTTCGCCACGGGACCCTGGCGGAGGACCTGGCGCACTACTACCTGGTGTCGGAGCAGACCCCGGCCGCCCTGTCGCTCAGCATCAAGTTCGACTCGGAGGGCGCCGTAGCAGCCGCGGGGGGGCTTCTGCTGCAGCGCCTGCCGGAAGCCCGGCCGGACGCGGTGGCGGGCATCGAAGAGCGGTTCGGCAGCCTGCCCTCCATCGGCGAACGCCTGGCCGCCGGGGCGGACGCCGAGATGCTCGTTCAGGAATGGTTCCGGGAGTTCTCCCCGCTGATGCTCGGCAGCCGGCGCGTGGCCTTCATGTGCCACTGCAGCGCCGAGCGCTTTGGGCGCTTCCTGGGCGCTCTTCCAGCGGAGGAATTGCGGGACATGCTCGAGCATGATACCTTTCCCGTGGTCACCACCTGCGCGAACTGCAGCACCGCCTACGAGTAC